>CANREO010000009.1 GCA_947629635.1 uncultured Clostridia bacterium | reverse complement strand
GAATATCCCGCCGTGCTGACATCGAGCAAGTCGTCGTCCTGAGCGGATTCGAGGTCGTTCGCTTTGATCTTGATATTTGCCTTGTCTATGACAAAGGCGTTTTGCGCGACGCTTTCCACAACGCTGCCTTTATACTCGAATTTGACGTTGTAGTTGCTCGTGTTCGCGCTCGGCGTGATGTCATAGCTGTTTGCGTCTTTGCCCGTTGCCGAAAGCGTAATGCCAAGCGCCGAGAGGTCGTCGTTGGGGGCGATAGAGCTGCCCTCTTTCAGTTTCCAATCCTTATTCGCCACGCTGTCCGCGGACTGATCTTGCCCGTTGTAGGTCACGTGCTGATCGGATATCTCGACCGTAACGTCCTTTTTGACGATTTGATATTTGAGTTGATAGCTTTGCACGTAAGCCTCGGCATTGCCGTTGTACCAATACGCAAAGTTGCTGTCAAGCGTGATCGTGACGTCGTATTCGCCCACGTTGGTCTTTGGATCGAAACCAAACGTGGCATGCTCTTCGAGGCCTTCTGCGCCGAACAGTTGTTTGAACAGCGCTTTGAGCTCCGCCTCGGTGATCTCGCTGCCTGTGTACACGATCTCGCCGAGAGAATCGACCTTAAACAGCAATTCCCTATCCTCCATATGGTCGCAGCCCAAGGCGGAGCATTGACGTTGTATCTTCACATGCGTATTGTCCTTGCTGAGTTCGCCATAGCCGTCCTCCGCTTTCGGGGTCCAATCATAGTGATGTTCCTCGCCGTGCTCTTCAGCCCAACTGCCTTGCATTTGAGCGACTGCCTCAAAGTGACCGTTTGCCAAATCGTGCCCTTTGGGGTGCTTGGAAATATGATTGTCGTTTGCAATTAGTTTGTCATCATAAACATAATTTACTTTTTCATATTGCGTTTCGATTTCCTCAAGCGTCCAAGGCGTGTCGGTTGTCAGAGATGTGTACGTCTTGCCCGCTTCCAAAATCGCCACAACGCCGTCGTCGCCGTGTGCGGCGTCCCAAACGCGCGCGGAGCTTGCATATGTCGCATAGTTGCAGTCATAGTCGGTCTTTGCACCGTCTTCTATAATACCGCTCAATGTCACATTCTTATTTGCAATTTTTATTTTTGCACCTGCCTCGGTAGATTGTACAACACCCATGAAGGTCGTATTTGCCCCGATATTCAAAGTGCCGTTGACAATGAAGTTTGCGTTGGTAGTATAACTCGCCGTTTTCAACTGCGTCGCCGACGGATAATACTTGCTGCTCATTCGTGTTTGGATAAGTCCGTCATAGACCAAGAATTGTGTACGGAATTTCGCATTTCCGCTGTCGTTGATATTGAGCGTTGCGCCACTTTCGACGGTCAAACTCGCGCCGGGCATCAACTTATATGAATAGTTCATATCGTATATGCCATTTTGAAGAACCAGCGCGTAGTTGTACGGTATTGAGAAAGCGACTTCATCCGTCTGCACCATGTTGAGGAAGTTCATATATCCCGCTGTCGCTCCGCCTGTTAGCGTTATGGTCGTGTGCCCTATGCTTTCGGTGTTGTTTACTGTCTCTCCGTTGGGAATCTTTTTATAGCCAATGTTATCATCGCAATCGTCATATTCGATGTGTGCAGACGCGTCTTTTTTCAGATTGATAAGCGTAGTTGTGCCCGCTTTTCCTTGATCGTTAGTTCCTACATAAGAAATGAATTGCGTGTCGAGCGTTGTTATCGCAGACCAGAAGTAAAGGCTTGCATGACCGAAAAGCTCGCCGCCGTAGTTGATGGTATAGCCGCCCTCGCATTGAATATTTATCATTGCATAGCGTTTGAAAGGCGTTTGATGAGCATAAAACAGGTCCTCAGTGTTTGTACCACCCGCATAGTCCAGAATAAGGAAGGGTTGATACAGCACGCCGTTGCTTTCAACGGTGATACTGCCCTTGCCCGTAACGCGTCCATAGACGTCCAACATTCCCTTGCTTCCGACGACGAGCGTACCGTTCAAATCAAGCTGTGAATATGCGCCCGAAGTGTGCCCTTGCGCAGATTGATCGGGATAGTGAATAACGCCGCCCACATAGAATTTGCCATAAACGGTATTTGTACCGTTAAGTGTGAGCGTGTAGACGGGCTTATTATATTTGGTAGAATCCCAAGAAATCTTATTGCTTGCGGTTTTGTCGGTACCCATTTCATTATATTTGCCCCTAACATTATAGGGGATGATGAACTCGACGCCATTAGGAACGGATATATCGGATATTGTAGCTGTATCAACCACAATGACTTGCTTGTCTTTGCTGTCCTGTGCCTCCGCCGCGGTTAGGGCCTTATTCACTTCTTCCGGCTTGTAAAGTTTTCCGCCGTTGCGCACGGCGTAGGTGCCCGTAGTGTCTATTACTGCAACGATTTTGGAACAACCCGAACCGACTGTATAGGTATAATTCGGCTCATAGGAAACAAATTGTGCGTTCTCGACGTCCCAATCTATGTCTCCATCCGTTGCCGTTGCATATTCTTTGCCTTCTTGAAGCGTACCTTTGATCAATTTCCAACCATAGAAAGTATGCGTCCCTTCTGTCGGCATAGCATTAAGCTCGAGCATCGTGCCAGGAGCTGACTTTCCTTTTTTATCCATACCGGTCACGGAATACTCGCTATCTGCCGCCGTTCCTTCCACATCCCATGTCGCATACGCGTCGCCCGAATAGAATGCTACATTACGTATAGTGAGACGGCTACCTTCTTTTGACCCACTGGCATTTGCGGCAATAGCTTGTGCAATATAGATAGTGCTACCGGCTTCCATGCTCAGTTGAAATTTAAACCACCCTTCTTCACCGTCTAACTCGGTCACGCCTTCGCCCAAAACATCAACATATGTCCAGCTTCTTGTTTCTTTATTATAATCAATGCCTTTTTGAAACCAAATATCCGTGGCAACTGAAGGATCAAACCCATTATAAGGGTCGTTTGTGTCAATACCATTGAAAGAACTTAAATCAAAAGTACTCCTCCCATCTTTAGGAGTAATTTTACTGTTTAATTTATATCCGATATCGGTCTTTGATGTCGGTGTACCATCTCCACTATCGCCGTTAGAGGCGTAAAATTCCATAGTAAACAATCCCTTTTCTTCTACGCTAAAGCCTATCTGCGAAACAGGGAAATATAGTCCGTTGCCCGTGCCTGTAAGCCCTGTTATGCCCGAAGAAAATGCAAAAGTTTCGTCATCTTTGTTGAAAGCAGGATCTAAATACCAAGGATATTGTGTGTCGCCAATTACTTCAATGTGATCGGATGATTTAGAAATGAAATTTTGCCATTCTTCGCTGGCTTCCACTTCGATCTTAAAATTAAATGCTTCCGAAGGATAATATTCTTCGCCATAGTTTGGCATTATAGAAACGTGATTGACCTCTTTAATATCATTAAGCGTAAATCCGTATTCGCCACCGTAGCTTTCGTATTGTTTTTCCAGCCCGTTTGCAGTAATTGTGAAACTCACCTGCTTTTGTTCCGGCAGTGACGAGATTTTTATTAGAATACTATTTGTGTCGTCATATTTAAACTTTACTATGCTTCCGTTTACAATTTTTTCCGGAGATTGACCACTGTTATTCACCGTTTTAGTGCCTGTGACTATGGGCAAAATTGCCACCTCTTTGTAATCTGCAACTACCGTTTCATCGGAGTCGGTGAAGCTATGTTTAAAGACAAAAGTTTCCTCTGTTGCTTCGCTTATACCAATGCCGCCGTTATATACCGTTGTTTGCTGTTCGTGGTCAAGCGTTGACGCTACTGTGCTCTTTTCAATTGCATAAAAAACTATGGGAATATCTTTAGGGACAGTTATCTGTGCTTGATTTGCGGAACTTATTTCAACTTTCTTACCGTGTTCAATAGCATAACTTTCATGATAAAAATAATTATAGTCTAGACCTTCAAGATAATACACATCGCCGAGTCTTGAATCAAATTTAACATTTTCCGTTACAGTTCCCTTTTCGCTGTTAATGGTTTGCTCGTCTTTAAGTGTATATTCAACCGATACTTCCCAACTTTTAGGTGCATTGTTTTTGCTAGCAGTGAATGTGGGGGCAAGGATTGTAAATTCGACTCTATGAAAATCGTTTCCATTTGCCTTATAAAGCGCAGACATTGCTGTCAAAGTACTTTTAAATGTAGTTCCGCTCAACCCATTGTTTACCTGCATGGCGTCAATGCTAACCTCACTCAAACTACCGTAGTTTGTAGGATCGCCATTATCACTTGGGGTCAATGAAACGTTTGCACTGAAATCGATCCATTTTTCACCAATAAACTCTATGGCAAAAGGGATTTCTTGTCCTGATTTATAAGCGTATGTTTCTGCGCTTTTAAGAACAACTTTATTACTTGTGAATTCTTCGGTTTCACTCGTCCATGTATCTGGGTCGGCAACAAATTTCAAGGAAGCATCTTGTTTAACAAATTTTGCATGAATAGCAGCAGACTCTGTATTTTTAATCACTTGACTGTATTTTGATATACTAAAAGTTATATCTTCATTAAAAGCAAAACATTTTTCCTGAGTTCCCGTCCATAAATTAGTCAACGGTTTGCCATCTTCTCCATACCAATAAGCAAAAATATAACCATCATTAGGGGCTGCTTTTAGTTCAAAAGACGCTCCGTTTTCTTTAACAAAAGTTTGGGTTACGGGAGTGTTTGTACCACCTGTGGCAACATCATTACCATTTACGGTTACAGTTCCGCCCTCGTCGGCGTATATTTTCAGCGTGACATCACCTTCCGCATTTGCCGCCCCTGTTGGCACATTCACAAATGCAAATGTCAGCGCTGCCGCCACAACCACAAACAGCAAAATCACCAAAATCTTGCTCACTCTGCTTGTCTTTGCCATATTACCCTCCATTGTTTCACCCCAAAATTTCATCTCGCTTGCGCGCCGTGTTTGCATGATGCGCCATCTACGCTCGATTTTTCGGATTTTAGATTTTGCAGTCCATAAAATTCGTTTTGCGCATTTTATGGACATTTCTGTCGTTTAGACTTTTATTTTGTTTTATAATCATATTTATATACTTATTTTGTTACATCGCGCGCGCATGATTTTTACAAACAAAAATAGAGAGTCTTACCCTCTATTTCATCATTTTTTGCGTGCATTTTTACTGTTGTAACTTGAAAAGCGACTTGCGTGTGTGAGACTTCTAAAATACCCCCCCCCCGTATATAAGGGCGAACGTACGTCATTGATAGCATTGCATGTCAATATAGTGATCATCTGTCTCTCCTCGGGATACGCATATCCCTCGGCTTTGACACTCCGACAGAGCGCCCAAAGCCCAAAATCTCAACATATCGAACAAATCAACGTCATATTATAACTTATTTCTGCATTTAGCAACTATTTTCCCGATAAAAATTCAATTCTAAAGAAATTTTAAATTTATGAGCTCAATTCTAAAGATTTCTTAAGATTTCTTGTCCTAAAACTTCATATTCTGTATTAAATTCAAGTACAAACCCGCTTGCATGACGGAAAAACCTACGCAAACAGCGCGTATGAAAAACGCTGTATATATTCTATAAAAAACCTCTCGCCGAGAGTCAGTTGTACAAACGTACATGACTCGAAGCGAGAGGACTTTGATGTTGTATACGGACAAATAGCGTCGTTTTAATCGTTGAGGCAGGCAATGCCGGGCAACACCTTCCCCTCGAGGAATTCCAACGAAGCGCCGCCGCCCGTGGAAATATGCGTCATCTTGTCCGCAAAACCGAGTTGAGCGACTGCCGCGGCGCTGTCGCCGCCGCCGATGATCGTCGTCGCGTCCGTCTCGGCCATAGCCCTTGCAACGGCGACTGTGCCCTCGGCGCATGTGGGATTTTCAAACACGCCCATAGGTCCGTTCCACACGACGGTCTTTGCCTCTCTCACGGCATTTGCAAACAGCTCTCTCGTCTTGGGTCCGATATCGAGGCCCATCATCCCGTCGGGGATAGCAAAGCTGTCCACATATTCGACTTCGATTGGCGCGTCGATAGGATCGGGGAAAGACGGCGCTACTGCCGTATCAACGGGCAAATAGATCTTCTTGCCGAGTTCTTGCGCCTTTTCGAGCATCTTCTTGCAATATTCTATCTTCTCGTCATCCACAAGCGACGTGCCGATCTTGCCTCCCTGCGCCTTGATGAATGTATAAGCCATGCCGCCGCCGATGATGAGCGTATCGCATTTATTGAGAAGATTGTCTATGACGTTGAGTTTGTCCGCGACCTTCGCGCCGCCCAGTATCGCCACAAACGGACGCACGGGATTTTCTACAGCGTTGCCGAGGAATTTAAGCTCTTTTTCGATGAGGAAGCCGCTGACCGCAGTCTTAGCAAAGCCGTATTGCACTATACCCGCAGTTGTGGCATGTGCGCGATGCGCCGTGCCGAAAGCGTCGTTTACGTATACGTCGCAGAAGTCCGCAAGTTTTTTGCACAACTCCTCGCTGTTTTTCTCCTCGCCCGCTTCGAAACGAGTATTTTCAAGGAGCACTATATGTCCGTTTTGAAGAGCGGCTACCTTCCTGTGCGCGTCCTCGCCTACTACGTCCGCGGCGAATGTCACCCTGCCCGGGAAGATCTCCTCAAGCCTCTTTGCGACGGGAGCGAGGGTGAATTTTTTTGCGTCGTTTTTGAGCGCTTTTGCGATATACTCCGCTTTGGCGGCTTCGCGCTCTTGTTCGGGAAGCGCCTCCACTGCCTTTTTCTCCTTTTTGTTGAGCCCGAAGCCCTCCGTAAAGATATTGTGCGGCTTGCCCATATGCGAGCACAGGATCACCTTTGCGTCATGCTCAACAAGATATTTGATTGTGGGAAGAGCGCCGTTTATGCGGTTTTCATCAGTGATGACGCCGTCCACCATGGGGACGTTGAAGTCCACGCGGACGAGACACTTTTTGCCCTTGACGTCGATGTCGCGAATAGTCTTTTTTGCCATACAAAAATCTCCTTATAGAATTATATTTACAAAAATTTTTTATTGCGCAACTTCGCGCAATTTTGCAGGACAATTATATCACAGCGCAAAAAATATTACAATGATTTGGCAAATTTTTTGACTGCGAATAAATAGTTCGAATAATTTTTTGTTATTTAAGCGCACGGCGCTTCATCATTTGCGCTGACCGTCGCCTACGCCATAACCCAAGCGCAAAAAACGACAAATAAAATGCCCAACGCAAGATCGGACATTTATGCGCGTTTATTGCTCTCTTATGATATCGGTGCCGTAATACTTTTGCACTTGTTTGGCGGCGTTGTCCGCCTTGTCGAAGTCTGAATTCGGCACGCCCTCGTATATGAACGATTTGCGCGTGTACACAAAGAAAAATTTTCCTCCCTTTGCGGACACGGTATAGTACATGGAATTTTTGGACGAGAGGATAAGCGTGATATGCGATTTGAAGCTGTTTATGCCGCGTTTCGCATACTCCAACGTGGAGTAGTTTTGGCTTTCAAACAATGCCTCTCCCGTGGGACTGTACAGCGTATAGTAGTATTCCTCTCCGCCGTTTTCAAGCTTTTTATGCTCGATGACATATTGACCGTAAATGACTGCCTCGTCAAAACCGTTGGTATACTTATTGGGTTTTTTACGCTTGTTTTTGGCTGTGTCGAGAGGCAGGAACGGAGGCGCGATGCGTTTGACGACGACAGGCTGCCCCTTTCTCTTTGCCGCCTGCGCGGCGTCCCACTCCGCCTTTTTGGCGGCAAGTTTTTCTCTGAGCTCCTCGGGAGCTTCGCCGCGATAATAATCGCCGTCCTCCGGATCGTAATAGCAACCCTCGTATTCGCCGTCGTATTTAGACCAATCGTCAGGCTTTTTTACGGGCACGGGTTCCGGTTTTTTCTCCTCTTCCTTGATAGGTTCGGGGACAGGTGCAGGCTCGGGTTCCTTCACGGGTTCGGGCTCCAAAGCAGGTTCCGGCTCAGCCACAGGTTCGGGTTCGGGCTCTGTCTCCGGTTCCGGAGCAGGTTCCGGTTCGGGCTCTTTCTCCGGTTCCGGAGCAGGTTCCGGTTCGGGAACAGGCTCGGGCTCCTTCACGGGTTCGGGCTCCGACTCAGGTTCCGGCTCAGCCACAGGCTCGGATTCAGGCTCTTTCTCCGGTTCAGGAGCAGGTTCCGATTCTGCAATGATTTCGGGTTCCGGAGTGGGCTCCGGCTCTGCAACGACCTCCTCGGGCGCTTCCTCTGCAATGGGCTCTTCAACGACAGTTTCAGGCGCCGAAACTTGTTCGGGCGCTTCTTCTTGTTTGTTGACATAAACGACGCGCACCTCTTCGCCGGGATTTTTGCCCCTAAGTTGCTCTCTCATCTCAGCCAACTTTTGATTGAGGCGCATCTCTTCGCCCGTGATGCCGTATTGCTTGAAAAACTCGTCCTCAATCATATCTTCTTTGGCGTCTTTGCGCTCTTTGACAGCCTTGACAATGCATATGATCATCGCAACAACCAAACAAAAAGCCGCCACTGCCATGACGACAACGGTGACCAACGCCGGTTTACCGATCAAAGTGCCGAATTTGAAATTGTCGATACTTTCCATCAAACCACCCCTATTATAGGATACTGCATTCAATCATATATTAACACAATACGCCTTAAGGCGCAATATCTTTTTTTTCGGTTTATTATATTATATATATGCTATAACTTTTGACGCTTCTATCCAGGGCATGGAATTTTTAAGCACAATAGCGAAACATATAAACAGCGTTGCGCTCAAGCAAATGATAAACGCGCGAACGCGCGTCGCTCTTTTTAGCATTATATGCGGCGACAGCGTCATGGTAGTCGCATAAAACCCCACTATGCCGACGACGGATATGCCCACATTTACCGCCGCAAAAGGCAATACGCCTATTGCGGTCACAAAAGCTATAAACGGGACCAGCAACCAACTGCCCAGCCAAAGCACCTGTGTGAGCGTGGTGATGAGCGCGAACAAGATTAATATGATCAGGATGACGTATACCGCCATTATATACGGCAACATAAAGAAGTTGGAGATGATAAACAGAACTGGAACTCTGCCGAAGAAATGCGCGACTATCGGATATACCATCAAATTTGTGGAGATCGACGCCGCCGCGACATCTACGAATCTTTTGCCGAAATGACGTTTCGGACTTATTTTATCCACGATTTTCATGCCCAAACGGCGTAGCGGCGAATAGAATACGAAAAGCCCCAGCATTGAGAAGAAAGAAAGCAAAAAACCCGCGCTCATTAGCGAGTTGGGTCTGAATGTCAGTATTGCAATCGCCGCCAAGGACAGCGCGGAAAGCCCGTCTCGTTTCCGTCCGAACGAGGATGTGAAGTTGAAAATTCCGCCCATTATGACCGCTCTCAAAGAGGAAGAGGAAAAGCCACACAACATCGAGTAAAATATGCTCAATGCCATTACTATCAAAAAAGAAATTTTAGGCTTGACCTTGAGTTTTTTCAACAAAAAGTACAACGCCGCCGACAGAGTCGTCATGTGCAGGCCGCTAACAGCCAACACATGCGCCAATCCGCTGTCCTTTATCAGAGCGTAAGTGACTTCGTCAAGCCCGAATTTGTCGCCCAAAACGAGCGCTTGTGCGATGTCGGCAGTGTCTTCGCGCATGTTTTGGTACAACATCTTCATTATGTTGTGCTTTAAATTGTACGGAAACGGCAATTGACCTTCGCCTATTTTGGTGGAATATTCGGCAACAATACGATTGCACACATAATCTACGCGACGAGTGTCGTAGTCGCTGCCGAATTTTCTGTGCTTGTTGCCCTCCAGTTTGCCGCGTATGTATATGCGATCGCCGGCGTTGAAATTAGGTTCCCAATTATATTGATATTGATAGACGATCGCGTCGTAATCTACTTTCTTGCCCTCTATCGATATGTCCGTGACGTAAAATTTGGCTGTCGAATCCTCGACGATGATCTCACTCGCGACACGGCAATATATTGTGCCTTCCAACTCGTCTATAATACGCATAGAGTAAACTTGATTGGAAACCGTAACGCTGCAAACACCTATGACAAAAGCTATCGGGATATAGATCAATTTTCTGACGTTCTTAAATGCCGCGAGCAATATGAAGCAAATTACCGCCGCCAAAAGGGGCAAAATCAGCCACATGGCCTTTTCGCCGAAAAGCGCTTCCCCGACTAAAATGCCTGCCGCCAACGCCAAGGCGAAAAAGCATATAGGTCTGTAATTTATGATGCGCTTTCCCTTCATATTTTTCAAAAACTCGGTTTTATCTCTATTTTTGACGCCGTAAAGCGTCGATTTGTGGAAATATAATAGTATTGCATTTCCCTATCTCAAGGGTTCTATCATACAAAAAAGGGCATATATCTTTAAGTTGCGCTGCCGATATATTGCCCGTTTAAATCCTTTGCTCGTACATATTGCTTCCTACTCGACAAACCTCTTGTCGTACTCCGCCATGTTTTGACGGATGATCTGCTCGGCATGTTCTCTGTCCTCGATATGAAAAACGGTTGTCTGCTTGCCCTCGAGCTGTTTATATACTTTAAAAAAGTGCGACATTTCCTCCATGATATGCTGAGGCAACTGTTCTATCTCGCGATAAGCGTTCCAAGTGGGATCTCTGAAAGGAATGGCTATGATCTTATAATCCATTTCACCGCCGTCCTCCATGACGATGACTCCTATCGGATAGCATCTCACGAGCGCCAACGGCACAATTGATTCTGAGCACAGCACAAGCACGTCAAGCGGGTCGTTGTCCTCCGAATAAGTACGCGGAATGAAACCATAGTTTGCCGGATAGTGCGTCGAAGTGTACAACACTCTGTCCAATATGAGTGCGCCCGACTGTTTGTCGAGTTCATACTTATTTTTGCTACCCTTGGGGATTTCGATGACCGCCAAAAAATCGGTGGGAGAAATTCGCGAAGGTGAAATGTCGTGCCAAATATTCATAATTCTATCTCCCTATATGATTATATAACAATTATAGAATTCTCGTCAAAAAATGTCAATACGCTTTTCGAAGTCGCTATTCAATATCCAAAAACGGCCATTCTATCACTCTTTAGCCGACTTTAGGCGCGCAAGCGCGGCGTTGATTTATGAGTGGGCTTGCGCGTATACGTCATACAAAAACTCCTCACAAAGCCGTGTAAACTTTGTGAGGAGCACCTTAAAGCTATACATGTCACTTGTACGATTCGATAAAGTTTTTGAAGAAATTCACGCAAGGTTCGATATTTTCGATGTCGATATTTTCATCCGAAGCATGCATGGTGCCGAGTTGTTTCATAGACATCCTGAACGGCGTGCAACGAATCGCGCTTGTCGAGATCTCCTGCATTATGCGGCAGTCGGTGCCTCCGAAAACAATATACGGCACTACGGCAACGTCGGGATAGGTCTTTTTGAGCGCCGAAACAAAAGTTGCATAGCCGTTTCCGTCCACGTTGACCATCGGAGACGCCGCTCTGCATTTTTCTACTTTCATCTCACAATCGAATTTTTTGGCTATTTTTTCCAGTTTTTTGAAGCACTTTTCAGGTGAATCATTTGGAGAAAAGCGCAAATTGAGATTGACCCATGCCTCTTGCGGAATTATGTTGGGAGCAGCCGCACCCTCGCACATGGTGAAGACCATAGTCGTCTTAAACATAGCTCCGCCAAGCGCCGGGGCGATTTTAGGCAAAAGTTTTGCCAAAAGCGCCGAGCCGCCGAACATCCTTGCCAACGTCCTCAGCCCGGGAGTGAGCGCGTCGCCCAATCCCTTGATCATAGCTTTGGACGCAGGAGACGTCTTGGCTTTGAAAACATCATGCTTCTCGCAATAATTCACAAGCGCTCCGAGCCTTGCTACAGGCGTGTTTTTAGGAGGTTGCGAGCTGTGTCCGCCCTTGCCCTTTGCAATGAATTTGACGTCGGCATAGCCCTTTTCGAGGATACCTACCATTGCGGCGTCCTTTTTCATTTTTGCAAATATAGGAGTGATGATTGCTCCGCCCTCGTCCACGACGACGTCGGGCGTGATGCCGTGCGTCTTAAACCAATCCCTCGCCATCTCCGCTCCGGGTCCCGAGGTCTCCTCGCAATCGCTGAAACTTAGATACACGTCCTGTTCGGGAGTAAATCCGCTCTCTATAAGCTCCTCAACCGCCTGCATTGTGCAAAACAAAGTGTTTTTGCAATCCATTGTGCCTCTGCCGTACATCTTACCGTCTTTTATTTCGGCTCCGAACGGCGGAAAATGCCAATCTCCGCCCACTGCCGGCACTACATCCTGATGCGCCATGAGCACAATCGGGCGATCGCTGTGCTTGCCGCTCCATTTGTACAGCAACACGTCGCGCCCGAGTTCTATCCTTTCGCAATTATCTTTTACGAGCGGAAATTCCTCATCCAACACCTTGTGAAAAGCATCGAAATACTCGTGACCGCTCTCTGTGACGGTCGGGCATTTTATCAGTCTTGCAAAACTTTCGGCATAACCGTTTGAGTTTTTCATCCGACACCTCGCATATTTATTTTAATAATAATTATACTTGTCTTTTTGGCAATAGTCAACTTGACGAGCGCATTTGTTTACGCTTCGTTCGAATGAAACCATATGTTAAGATTTTGCCAAAATGCGATTGAAAACGGATATTTACATTTTTACCGTGGCACAGACGATTCCGAAAATTATTATCGCTATAAGCAAAAGCAACATAATGAACGCTATTTTCATATATTTGTTTTTTTGTATTAATACATTATTCAAAAGCAAAATGTCTTCCAATAGCATAGACACAACGGCGTCTTCGCTCGCGGCGTCCAATTCCGCCTTCAACTCGTCCTTCGTGTAGTTGGCGCCTATATACTTGCCGGCAACGCCGATATTCTTCATGCGTGGGAGCAAGACCTTTGCTATACACACAAACAACGCGCAAAATAGCGCTACGCCGTACAGCGCGGCAAACAAATATCTTTGCCAACCGTAATTTACGTTGAAAAGCAACGCCGCAAACGCGGAAGTCAAAAAACCTACGACCAGCAAAAGCGAAGACGCTTTCGCGTCGGTTTTTTGTATGAGATCCTGCACCTCCTCCCTCTGTCTGAAGCATATCTCCAGTTTATCCATCGTTTCCCTCAATAAAAAGTAAATCTTATCATTATTATATAATCTTATGGTCGAACAGTCAATGCCGAACTTCGGGATGGATCTTAGGTCTTGTCATACAAAATGAGGGGATCGCAAAACCATGCGTCCTCTTGATAAGTATTTGTATGTTTATGATCGAAAATAAATTAAAATTCGCGCACAGCCTTATACGGGTCCGCTTTGTTCGCTCAACCAACGCAGCGCCGTATATGCATAAGCCGCGCTGCCGCAATACAGGACCGAATCATCAAATTTGACCTTCGGATGATGCTGACCGTATACATATCCCTCATTGCAATTCCCGGCCGTCAAGAATATGCTTACGGTAGGAACACGATGGCTTACAAACGCAAAATCTTCACTGCCGCCGCCCGCTTTGCCGCCTGAAATCAAAGATAGATCCAGGGCTCTGTCATCAAACAACTCTTTCATATATTTAAGCGTCGCGGCGGACAATTTCGGATCAATTACCATACAAGGACAATAATCATAAAATTCAACGGCTGTTTCGCATCTGAAAGCGGCACCGATCCCCTCGCATATCTGCCTCATGCGAGTTTTGATATGCTCTCCGAGTTTATTTTCGGGATCGACGGTGCGGACAGTCCCCCACATATCGGCAGTATCGGGAATGACGTTTGAAGTTTTGCCGGCTTCGAAATGTCCCGTTGTAATAATAGCGAATTGATTCCCCTCCAATTCACGGCTGTTTATCTCTTGAAGAGCGATATGCATATGCGCTGCGGCCGTGATCGGATCGATCGCCTCATGCGGAGTCGAACCATGTCCTCCCTTTCCTTTTACCGTAATATGATATTGCTCGCAGGATGTAGAAGAAATGCCGCCGCCGGATACCATAAGAATCCCCGAAGGGAGAGGCATGCCCACAGTAACATGCATCATTACCGCGGCGTCTACGCTCGGATTTTCCAAAAGCCCGGCGCCAAGCATATCGGGAGAGCCCCGGAAGATTTCTTCCGCCGGTTGGAATTCCAACTTTACGGTTCCGCATATATCATTTTCGCGCGCTTTCAAAAGTTTTGCCGCGCCGAGCAACATTGCCGTATGCATTTTGCCTTCATTCAGGCTACAATATGTCACGTCGGCTTCTTCCCTGATGGGAAGAGCGTCCATATCCGCTCGAAGCAAAATGGTTTTCCCGGGATTTTTTCCTCCGACAAGAGCGACGATCCCCGCTTTGCCGAGTTCTTGCGGAACATATCCGAACTCTTCCAACTTTTTCTTTACAAACGCTTTGGTATAAGAAAGATCGAAGCCCGTTTCGGGGTGCCGATGCAAGTCGCGTCTGAGGTACGTCAATTCCGATTGCAACGATTCCGCTTCTTTAAGCAACGCAGATTTATCCATAATTTAGCGCTCCGTAAATTGAAATTTAATATTGAAATTATATCATAAAAAACGATTATGTCAACGATAGAGGCATCTCGATGACGTGAATAGCTCCAGATAGCGGTTTCGTATACGCCCTTGAAACAGATATAATGCAATCGTCTGACGGCTTTGAAAAAGGTCTGCCGCGCGGCAAACCCTTTTTCAAAGTAAATTCACTTTTTACGTTCTTCTATGTACTTCACTACGTCACCGACCGTTTTCAAACTTGTCGTGTCATCGTCGTCAATGATAATATCCCATTCCGATTCGATTTCCATAAGCATTTCGACGATATCCAAACTGTCCGCGCCCAAATCGTCAAAAATGTTGCTGTCAAGTTTGATCTTGTCTCTGCTTATGCCGAGTTGGTCAACTATCATATCCTTCAATTTTTCAAAAATCATATTTGCCTCCTATAACATACTTATTTTGCTATAAATGCGCTGACTTGTCAACCGTTGACTGCATTTATGTCGATATCGTACGCTATTATATCCTGTTCGTCGGCGCATACGCACGCATGGAAGTCGCCGTAAACTGGAAAGTGCTCGAAGTGCGCCTCTTTTGGTATGTCGCGCCTTATTGCGGCGATCCCTTCGCCGATGAGTTTTGCATAGCTCTCGCGTTCCGTCCATTTCTCGAAAAATTCCTCGTTGTCTTGCGCTTCGATAAACGGAAATTTTTTTATATCTATATCTCTCACCAACTCTATGTCCACTCCTATTGGGGTATGCGATATGCCAAGCATCATCACCCCGTGTGAATGTGACAGATTGAAGTGTGCGGCGTCGGTGTCAAAGCGCGGTTTTTGACCATCTTCGCGCAATATCTCGACGCTTGAGGGCAGCTCCGCGCCTCTTGCCGACATGATGTCGCGATAGTGCCCGTAGCAAAACTTCACAAACGCGTCGCTGTCCGCCTCTCCCCTGCAAAAAAACAAAATCATTTTGCGGCTCCGTATCCCATCCTTCCGTATGTCTTGTTGAGGTCCAAAAAGTAATCCCTGTCGACAGTTGTCATAAGATGGTACGGCAATCTGTATTCCCAATTGCCCTCGGCCGTCCCGGGCACATTCATTCTTGTATCTCCACCATAACCCAACATGTCTTGAAACGGAAGCACCACAAGCCGCGACGACGACATCATCACCGTGCGAATAATTGCCTTTGTAGATTGGCAATCGGGGCCTCCGGCGCCCCAACCGGCGCCCTTAAAACCGCAATATTTCAAAACATAGTCGCGCGCGCCCTCGTTCAACTCATACAGCCATCCGAGCGTCGTGTTGTTGTCGTGCGTGCCGGTGTAGGCTACCGTGTTCACATCATAACGATATGGGATATGTGTGCTCGGCGTTCCGTCAAAGCCGAATTGAAATACCCTCATAGTAGGTATACCTGTACCGTCGATATATTCCCTGCATTTTGCGTCTATAAGTCCCAGATCTTCCGCTATAAACAGCGCATCCGGGTTGTCTTCGTACACCGCGTTCAAAAGAGCGTCAGCCGGGCCGTTTTCCCAATGCCCGTTGGCGGCGGTATCGAAATCTTTGGCAGGTATGGAAAAATAGTTGTAAAAAGCTCTGAAATGGTCAAGTCGCAATGCATCGTACAATTTCAAACAATGCGCGATGCGATTGCGCCACCATGCAAATCCTTCCTTTTCCATTCGTTTGAAATCATAAATGCAATTGCCCCACACCTGACCCGTCTTCGAAAACACATCCGGCGGCACGCCCGCTATCGCTTTTGGCAACAGAGTTTCGTCCAATTGAAAATCTTGCGGATTCGCCCAAACGTCCGCGCTGTCGGTAGATACGTAAAAAGGCAAATCGCCTATGATTTGTATGCCGCGCTTGTTTACGCGCGCCTTGAGTTCTCCCCATTCGCGGAAAAATTCATATTGTTCAAAAACATAAAAATCGATATCGTCCTTAAATTCCTCTTTGGCTTGGTCAATAGCTTCGGGGCGACGATACTTCAATCCGTCCTCCCACCTCCACCATGAAGAGGAATATACGGCCGCAAGCGACATAAACAATGCATAATCCTCTATCCAATGCGCCTCTTTGCGCCTGAACTCGCGCACTTCTGCACGAATATCATCCGTCAACCTGGAATAAGCAAGACGCAAATATCTCTCACTGTTGAGGCGTGCAAAATCATAGTCCGTGCGATATGGCTCGCCGTGATATTTGAAAGAATTCACTTCGTCATGACTAAGCAATCCCGACTTCTCCAACTCTGTAGGACAGATATAAAGTCTGTTGCCGGCGTAAGTGGACAGTCCCGAATACGGCGAATTGCCCCAACCCACCATCGTGACGGGCAAAATTTGCCACCAATGGAAACCCATATCCGCCAGCAGATCCGCAAAAACGTCGGCGTCCTGCGAAAAACAACCTATGCCGTATTCGCTTGGCAAGGAAGATACGTTGAGCAACACGCCCGATGACCTATCGAAATGCTTGAACTTCTTTTGCATAAACTCCCCTTTATGCCTTAAGGCCGTAAATATAATTGAGTCCGTTGAGCGCCAGCGCTCGATCTACGACGTCGATAAGATCAGGTTCCACTTCTTTGACAAGCATGCTCAGACCTCCCGTAGCGACGACTTTCGCGCCCCTCATCTCTTCAAGTTCGCGATACCTTTCCACCATATACTTTACAAGTCCCGTATATCCCAAGATTATGCCGCTTTGCATACAGCTGCGCGTATTGGTCCCGACAGCGCTCCTTGGAGGAATAAGCTCGATATTAGGCAACTTTGCGGCGGTTTTGACAAGGCTCTCCAAGGCCGTCTTTATACCCGGAGAAATCGCGCCG
>CANREO010000008.1 GCA_947629635.1 uncultured Clostridia bacterium | reverse complement strand
CCGCCGAAGCCTTGCGCGCCTATGTGAAGCGAATTTATTTCGGCGAGTATCTCTCTTTCCATTTTAGCAAGCGTAAGGTCGCTAGAAGGCATGCCTATTTCCCTAAGCAATTGTTTTTTGGCAATCTGCATGGCAAACTCCGCCGTGCCCCCTATGCCTACGCCTACGACGATCGGAGGACATGGATTCGAGCCGGCGCATCTTACTGCGTCTATAACGCTGCGCTTTACCCCTTCGAGCCCGGCGGACGGGGTGAGCATGTACAACTTCGACATGTTTTCACTGCCGAAACCTTTTGGCAAAAACGACAGCGACAACCCGTCTCCCTCAACAAGTTCTATATGCACGACGGCCGGCGTATTATCCCCCGTATTTATCCTTGTAACGGGATCCAATACGCTGGCTCGATAACCGTTTGCGGCATAGCCTCTGCGCACACCCTCGTCTATTGCGTCGGCAAGCAATCCTCCGACAATATGCGCTTCCTGTCCGAGTTCGACGAAAAAAACCGCCATGCCCGTATCCTGACAAACGGGCAACTCGCACGACTTGGCAACTCGCGCGTTTTCAAGCAACATATCGAGCGCAAACGTTGCGGAAGGGTCACTCTCCGAATCGCGTGCCCTCTCAAGAGCGGCTATGCATGACGGAGTAAGTTCGCCGCAAGCCGATGTCATCCCGACAACCGCTTCTACGATGTCGTCATAAAAAATATCTCTCATGCCTAGATTATATCAATCCGATCGCCGTAATTCAAGACATTTGACGATTGAGTTGTATATTTTGTCAAAATGTAGTACACTTGATTCGAATTTATTTGAATTTGTTATCGGAGATCGCTATGGACTATCAAAAGTTGTCGCTGGAAAAGCATTTTGAATGGAAAGGAAAACTCGAAGTCGCTTCGAGAGTCAAGGTGAATGACAAGGAGGCGCTGTCTCTTGCATATACGCCGGGGGTAGCCGCGCCCTGTCTGGAAATCGAGCGCGATCCCGAACTCAGTTATGAGCTGACGCGCCGACACAACGTGGTTGCCGTGATAACGGACGGTTCGGCGATTTTGGGGCTGGGCAACATAGGTCCGCTTGCCGGCATGCCCGTCATGGAAGGCAAATGCGTGCTTTTTAAAGAGTTTGCAAACATAGATGCCATCCCCATCTTAATCGACACCCAAGATACGGACGAACTTGTTGCCACCATAAAAAATATAGCTCCGAGTTTCGGAGGAATAAATCTTGAAGACATCTCGGCTCCTCGCTGCTTCGAGGTGGAGCGCCGCTTAAAGGATCTGCTTGATATCCCCGTTTTTCACGATGACCAACACGGCACGGCGATTGTATTGTCGGCAGCGCTTAAAAACGCACTTAAAATCGTCAAAAAGGATATAAAAACTGCCAAATTGGTTATTAACGGAGCCGGAAGCGCAGGCATCGCTATAGCTTCGTTTTTGCTTGATCTCGGCGCGAAGGATCTCACGGTTTGCGACAGATCCGGCATTATTGAGGACAGCGATAGCTTCAACTCGGCACAGCGCGAGCTTGCAAAACGCACAAATCCTATGAAACTCAGAGGAGGTCTCAAAGAGGCAATAAGCGGTGCGGACGTGTTTATTGGCGTGAGCGCAAAAGGCGCGCTGTCAAAACAAATGGTGCGCAGTATGGCCGACGACGCAATTGTGTTTGCTATGGCTAACCCGTCCCCCGAAATAGAACCGTCGGACGCGCTAGAGGCAGGAGCGAGGATAGTGGCGACGGGAAGAAGCGATCTACCCAATCAAATAAACAACGTGCTCGCTTTCCCGGGGATCTTCCGCGGAGCGCTTGACGTAAGAGCAAAAGACATAAACGGACCGATGCAAATCGCCGCATCCGAAGCGCTTTCCGCGTTGGTCGCTGACGAACAGTTGAGCGAAAACAATATTTTGCCAAAGGCATTTGACCCCGAAGTCGTTCCCACAATTGCCGCCGCCGTTGCCAAAGCCGCAAGAGACAGCGGCGTAGCGAGAAAATAATTCGGTAATTATGATAAACGGGCGCGCGGCGCCCGTTTTATTATATATTTGATATATCGCGCATACAATTATGCAGTGAAAAAATCGCTAAAAGTTGCTTTTTTGTATATCGGCACGGCAATAGGCGCCGGCTTTTCAAGCGGAAAAGAGATCGCCCTGTTTTTCGGCGGAGCATCCGCTTTGAATGTGGCGATATCTTCCGTATTTATGTCTCTGCTTTGCGCCCTGTTTCTGATTGCCGGCAAAAACGGACTTATGCCCAAAAACGCGCTCATGAAAATCGGGATATTTATAAGCGCGAGTATATCGCTCTGCTCCATGCTTGCCGGCAGCGAGTTTGTGCTTCGCGATTTGCTGGGCGTGCCAATGCTGGGTCTTGCAGTCGCTCTGGTCGGCGGCACGCTTGTGGTGCTGGGCATAGAAAAGATAAAACTTGTAAACAGCGTTTTGGTTCCGCTGATCGTGATTTGTGTGGCCGCAATATTCTTCAAGCTCGACCCTCAACCCTCTTCAGTTCCTTTCGGTCTTGTAAAACCTATACTATATAGTGGACTGGACGTTTTGCTAGGCGGCGTGATAATGGCGGAGGAGGGCGAAAAATTGACGTATCGCGAGATTTTTTTGACCTCCGGTATGATATGCATTATACTGTTCGGATTGCTCTTTATGTTGGGCACCGTAGTGCTTGCCGACGGCGCAGAGTCATCTATGCCGGTGCTCACGGTTTCCGAAAAGTTCGGTCTAAAGCCGTTATGCGGTATACTGATCGCGGTCGCTATATTCACGACTCTCGTATCCTCGCTCAAAATAGTTTCGGATCTGTTTGCCGCCGCCTTAAAGCGCATAAGCCCACTTTCCACATTCGGCGGTTCCAAATCATTGTGCGTATTTTTCTGTCTTTTGATAGCATATCCTTTGAGCTTCTTCGGCTTTGACGCTATCGTGAACAATATGTATCCGTTTATGAGCGCATGCGGAGTGGCGCTCACGGCCTTTGTCGTCTTAAAATTCGCGCTGAAGGCAATGCTGTGCATTTGCAAAAAAATAAGAGCGGTCAAAGCCGCTCACAAAAATAAAATCAATGATGATGTTCATGCTCATCGCAGTCGCAATCGTCGCACTCGTCATCGTCATCATCGTCTCGGGAAGCAAAGTATGATTCGAACGGCGAACGCCTGCTGTCCTCTTCTTCCTCGTCAAGCCCCTTTAGATATCTGTAAAAGGGGTCGTCGGAAAAATCCTGCTTAAAGTCAAGATCGCCGCCCAACTCCTCTATAGCATTGCGGATCTCCATATATTCGTTATAATTGGGTTCATATTCGTTTAAAAAACCCTTCAACGTTTCTATGCCCCGAACGTCGCCGTAGCCGCCTATGAGCCTTGCAAACAGCGCCACGTCGTCGCCCCTGTACAGATAGCTCACCAACGCCATAAATATCGCCTTGTTTCCCTTGTATTGCGCAAGTACTTCCAACAACATCTTGGCGTCGTCGCCGTCGAGCTCGTAAAATCGCTTCAGCATATCATCGACGATCTCATTGCAATCTTCAAGCAAAAATTCATATGCTTCCAACCTTTCGCCGTATGGCAAATCGTCGTCAAGCATCCTATCCAGCATTGCAAGCATATTTTCTTTGTTCTTTTCCATTTATTCTCCCTTAAACAATATCTCTTCGCAAATCTTATTATATTTTTCGTAAGTACGCCTGCTTATATGCGCTGCTTTGAGAGCCTCGTCGAAATCATCGTCGGTATCGTAAAAATTGTTCATAATGACAAATGCCAACGCCAGCGGACTTCTGCACGTTTTAAATTTGCGAAAATCGGTATTTTCGTCGATTGCCGCCGTAGTTTCTTCCAACTGATGCACGTAAAAATCAAAGTCGCGCCCGTCCGACAATTGAGCGGCGATCGCTATGCAATAATAGAGCGCGACTACAAATATACGCGGAACATAACTTTTCGTCAGAATGTCGGGCACATCCGCAGACAAAACCTTAAATTTATTTTCCAGCACCGCGTTGAATTCTATTTTGTCGGGATGCTTTTTTATGAGATACTCGACGCACAGCACAATATCATCAATATCTATATCGGGCGTAAGCATTATGTCGCGCACAAATTTTTCGGAACATCTCAAATCGAGTTCAACGAGTTTTTCCAACAACCAACCGCACACATTGTCGCCGCTATCGCATATCGCCCAACGCATAAGCGCAGAAAATTCGCTATTGTCCGAGCAATCTTCGTCCTTGGCATGCGACAAAAAATATGCGAGTTTTGCAAGCCTTTCCATCCTGGCGGCAGGCGGCAATGAAATGCAATACTCCACGCTTTCGGGCGCAATTTCATACAGTTTCAAATAAAAATCCGTGGGCACATAATCGCCGTATAAACGGTCGGCCTTAAGCATGATCTTGCGCGCCTCCTCCCTCTGTCCCAGATTGTACAGCGCTTCGGAAAGCCAAAACATTATATTGGGTTGCAAACGGAAATTGACAGGCAACTTGTGTATATATTTCACGACATAAACATGCATGTTAAGTTGTACAAGCAAAGGCAATATAAGTATGATCTGCTCAAGTTGGTCATAATCTTTTTCCAGCAACGCGTCAAGCTCGGCGTAAGCTTCGGGCAGCCTTTCTTCCACCGCTAAAGCCGTGATCATAGTGCACCGCACGGCAAGATTGTCCGGAGTCTTGCACAAAATGGCCTTCGCGCTGTCAATGACGGCATCGGGATTTTTTGTAAGCATCATGCATACGAGTTTTGCATGATTGGCAGCGTCGATATGCTTGGAATCGGGGTCGATAAGCTCAAGCAACTTCAGCGCTTTATCAAAACGGTGATTTTGCATAAGTTCGTATGCCCTTTCAAGCAATCCTTCGTAATACTCCTCGCCCTTAGGATATACTACACGGAATTTGCCGTGCCCGACATCCGAGCTTTCTTCGAATTCTTCAACAAAATCGTCAAAATAGGGATACAAGTAAAACTCCGCCGCATCATAATCGCCTATTTCCAACATAAAGATCCCGAGTCGATGATACGCCTCCGCACAGCTATCCTCGTCATCCGCATTGACGTCAAGGGCCTTAAATAGTACGGATATGGCTATATCCGTCGCGCCGTACCCTCTGTAAAGAGACGCGAGTTTAATATATGCGTCCATGCATTTCGGATCTTTTTTTATAAGTTTATTCAAATAGGCGATGCCTTTCACCGCATCGCCATCGGAAATTGCCTCATTGGCTATTTTCATATAGTCTTCGGAGGTTAATTCAAAATCAATAAACTCAGTCATTTTTTCTTCTTTTTGTATTGTTTCGGATTTTTATATTGTACGGGTTTTTTCTTCTTGTCGGCGGTTTTGACTTGCCTCTTTTCCTGCTGTTTTATCTCCTGTTGCTTCTGTCGGAGCAGTATATGACACTTGGTCATTCCGCGAGCGGCAAGCGCGATCATACAAAGCGCCATAAGCGTCGCCCCTACAAAGAGCCAAAGCGCAAACGCCACTACCGACATAAACGTACCGGCAAGGAACAAAAACATTGGCGCGATAGACAGAGCCGTAACCACTATCACGGAAATCGGGCTGTTTGCAATGATGACAAGCGCATTTTTGAAAGTTTGCGCGACGGTCAGGTCATATGCGGTATACAGCCCCATCATCACTACGGGGACTGTCATCAGCGGCGCGCCGAATATCCACGTAAACACGACCGCGCAATAGTCGCCCGCATTCGCATTGCCTAACGCCTGCCGCGCAAGCAGATGGATCGTAGCGGTAGCTATGGCGCTTGCGATGAGTATGCCGATTGCCGCCGTGATGAGATACTTCAACCAATACTTGGCGAAACCCATCCAATATGTGCGAAAACTCTTTTTATAAAAATCTTGATAAAAACTGCGTTTTGCAGCATAAAATAGGCCGGACAATCCAAGCGACGCGATGATCAATGCCGCGGCCAGCATGAGCATGACGGGCTCATGTACTTCCCAATAAAGTTTGGCTACGCTCACGCTGAGGCTATCGCCGACGCCGGGATAGCCTACGCCGATATCCGCCATAAAGTTGAAGGTGCTGCCAAGCGTGAGAGTTTGAAAGTATCCTGCAAACCAAAATAATATCACGGCAAACGGAATCGTAAAAAACATGAAAGAGATCGCGCTTTTGAACAGAGTTGAAAACTCTCCGCGGAACACTTTGAATGCCCTGCCGAAAAAGGTGTCGGGGTACTGTTTTTGAGGACGGGCCTCGACCATACCCGCAACAAGCACCTTTTGAGGTTCCTCCGGCTCGGTGCGCACAGGGGCGTCCGTAAATAGCCTGCCAAGCCTGAGCTTCCTTTCGCGAGACTTTTGATTTTGTGAACTTCCAGCCATATTACTCCTTATAACACAATGATTATACATTATAACGCGATAAATATCAAATGAAATATCACACTTTACTCAAACGAATTATTTTGACAGGCGGATACGATGACGCATGCGTTTATCATCGCCCATTGTTTGCTTGTAGATTATATCTTAACTCATTACTTGCGCAATAATAGCACTTTATTAACAAATATTTGACATATAAACTTCGGTTTTTGAAATTTGTATCTCTCGCACGTATTTGCTCATATATTATATTGCGCCGTCTTTGGCGCTTTGGAGGCATAGTATGAAATCATTTGGCATAGCAATAGTGGGCGCCACGGGAATGGTCGGGCGCAAATTTCTTCAAGTTTTGGAAGAAAGAAATGTGAGCGCCGATCGCTACTTCATGTTCGCGTCCGAAAAGAGCGCGGGCTCAAAAATGAATTTTATGGGAGAGGATCGCTCTGTGATAGAGCTTACAAAGGACAACGTGCTCGCCCTTAAAGGCAAAGTGGACTACGCGCTGTTTTCGGCCGGAGGCGGCGTATCGAAAGAGTTTGCGCCGTTATTTGCAGAGATCGGCGCAACGGTAGTGGACAACAGTTCGCAGTGGCGCATGCACAACGACGTGCCGTTGGTAGTGCCGGAGGTCAACAGGGAGGACATATTTCTGCACAAAGGGATCATCGCAAATCCCAACTGTTCTACAATACAAGCGGTAGTCGCGCTCAAACCGCTGCACGACGCATTTGGGCTTAAGAGAGTGGTATACGCCACATATCAAGCCGTTTCGGGTGCGGGGCGAGGCGGATATATGGATCTTACGGAAGGCATAAAAGGTGCTCCTCCCAAAAAATTTCCTCATCCGATAGCCTACAATGTCCTTCCTCATATCGACATTTTTATGGACGACGGCTACACAAAGGAGGAGTGGAAAATGATAGGCGAAACGCGCAAAATTTTGCATCTGCCCGACTTAAAGGTGACTGCCACAACCGTCCGCGTCCCAGTATTTTACGGGCATAGCGAAGCGATCAACGTAGAATTCGAAAATCCTTGCGACAGGAAGAGTTTGCTGGAGGCTTTGAGCAATTTTGACGGGCTCAAACTTGTCGATGACCCCTCTACCGCTCTCTATCCGATGCCGATAGACGTTGCGGACAAAGACGAAGTGTATGTCGGCAGAGTGCGCGTCGACGACAGCGTCCCGTCGGGCGCTAATATATGGGTTGTCGCAGACAATATCCGCAAAGGCGCCGCAACAAACGCAGTGCAGATCGTTGAAGAACTTATAAAGGCAAGATAGGAGGATTTATGATTTTCAAAGGCGTTGCAACAGCATTGATCACCCCTTTTAAGGACGGCAAACTCGATTGCGAGGCACTCGAAAGGCTTATAGACAAGTTGCCTCAATATGCCGACGCCGTAGTGGCGCTGGGCACGACGGGAGAGCCGGCCGCTTTGACTCAAAGCGAAAAAGACATCGTTTTAAACAAAGTCGTCTCTAAACTTAAAGGCAAGATGCCGATAATCGTGGGCACGGGAAACAACTGCACAGACACGTCCGTAAAACAAGCATTGCATGCGCAGCAACTCGGGGCGGACGCTTTGCTTATTGTCACTCCTTACTACAATAAATGTACGCAAAGAGGGCTTGCGGCGCACTATCTCGCCATAGCCGACGCTGTGAATATTCCGATAATTTGCTACAATGTTCCCTCGCGCACGGGAGTAAACATGTTGCCGTCCACCTTCGGACAAATCGCAAAACACAAAAACATCGCTGCAATAAAAGAGGCAAGCGGGAATATGGAACAAATAGAAGAATGCATTCGCCTTGCAGACGGCATTGCGGACGTATACAGCGGCGATGACGGTTTGACTTTGCCAACGCTTGCCATGGGCGGCGCAGGCATAATAAGCGTGGCAAGCAACGTGACGAATGAAGTAAAACATATGACGGACGCGTTTTTCGGCGGCGATCTGCCTAAGGCGAGGGCGCTACAGTTAAAGCTTCTTCCTCTTATAAGGGCGCTTTTTTGCGAAGTCAATCCTATCCCCGTAAAATACGCGGCTTATATTAAAAATTTATGCTCCGCAGAAGTGCGTCTGCCTTTGACAGAACTGTCGAAAGAAAACGTCGAAGCGCTTAAAAATTTATTTTCCGAATGATTAAAAACAAAAAATAAAGGTCATAGCGCACGCTATGACCTTTTAAATATGCGCGTCATTCAGTCGACGCTTTTTATGCCCGGTACAGTCTGCAAAGAGGTGCAGCCGTCAAACGCGTTGCTGCTTACGCTCGTAAGGCCGTTGTCGTCCTTGAAAAGGAATACCACAAGGTTAACGCAGTTTGCAAACGCGTATCTTCCTATCGTATTAAGTTCTTTGGAGACAGTGATCTTCGTTATGAACTTATTTCCGCTGAAAGCGCTTTCTCCTATCTCGGTTACGGTATAAACATCTTCTTTATAAGAAACCTTATCGGGAATGGATATCTCCTGAGCCGTCGCATAACTTTGAGCAACGACGGTTGCAGTATGCGTTGCCTTATGCAACGCGTACCTCACTCCCTCAAAAACGTAATAAATGTTTTGATCGGATGCCGTATCGTTCGTTGCGCAGTTATAGACCATAGGCACTCCGTCTCCTACCCAGCCGTATACCCATTTTGTTCCGTCAGGCAATTCGTTTTCGGGGAATGTCAGATAGATGGTGAGCGCAGTGCAGCCGGAGAATGCGCCGTTGCCTATTGACTGGACAGTCTTGTCGAGAGTGAAAGATGTCAAACTCTTACAATTGGCAAACGCGCCGTCGCCGATGTACTTGAGTGATCGAAGTTCCTCAACTCCGAATGCGTTTTCATAATCCTCGCCCTTATATACGACTATTCTACTCAACGAATAACAATCTCTGAAAGCGGAAGAGGCAAACGTCTCAAAGTTTTCGTGCAACACAACTGTAGCCAAATTTTCGCAAGCACGGAATGTGCCTCCCTCCACTACCTTCAAAAGCTTATTATGGCTGAGATTTATTCTCACAAGACCGGCGCCTGTAAATGCTCCGGGGCCTATATAGGAAAGCGAAGCGGATTCCGTAAGATCGATAGTGCGCAAAGACACGCAGTTTTCAAACGCTGTCGCTCCGATAAATTTCAGCGCAAGATTTGTCCTTTCAAATACTCTGAAACGCGGACTGTCGCTCGAATAGTAGCTGACGGACACTACGCTTCCGACGGAAGTAATGTTAGGCGTTCCGTCAAACATGTAGATGCTGTCGGGCAAATATACATAAATCGTCTTTCCGGTCACATGGGGAGCGTCGATCGGCAAATCGCCGGCTATTGCGACGATCCTGTATGTTTTGCCATCTATATCGTAAGTCGAACCGATAGGCAACGTATACCTGTCCACGTTGTCCTCGTCGTCATACAACTCTTCGCAAGTCACTCCCTCGAGATTAATAAGTTTGGCAAAATAGATTTGCTTGCCGTTTTCGCTGACAGGGTCGAGATCTTCGATTTCCTCAATATTCTTGCTTGTAAGAGTGACGTCGGCAGCCGTAGATTCCTGTGCGGTGTTTACGGACGAGAGAGCTACGCAACCTCTGAAGGTGTTGGCGCCAATATACTCAAGATTTGAAGAGAGATAAACGGACTGCAAATAGACAAAGTCTTCAAATACGCCCTTCGTCCCGTTGACTTCGCCCAGCCTGGTCACTTTGTATACATAATCTATGCCGTCCCTCTTAACATGATATGCGCCGGGTATGACGATCGTCGCAGCATAACGCGCGGAGCATGACAGGATGGTCGCCTCCCCGTCATACAGCTTTTCTTCGCCGCTCATGATAGGTTTATTGGTAGTACCGAAAGTAAATTGCGATTCGTCGGCCTCAAGAACTACGGTATAATATACCGTCAATGTCAATCCGACATTATCCTCATTGAAGGATACTTGTACGGAATGCATGCCCAACACACCCGTCTCGATGGGAGACATAATATAAAATCTTTCCGTATTGAAAGGCACGTCTTCCTCGCTTCCGTCCTCCAACTTGAGCTTCAATTTGTAATCCTTTTGTGCAAAATATGTCGACGCGGTAGCGTTTAAAGGTATCGAGATCGGCCCCGTTTGCAAAAGCTCGGTATATTGAGGGATCCTTACCTCATAATTGAGCGTGAATCGCAACGTACCTATACCGTGGAAGTTGACCCTGATTATCGCATTCTGATGGCTTGCCGTGTTTGTCCTCTGCAAACCTGTGATGGTTATGGCATCGGATCCTATTTGTCTTATCTCGCCGTTGATATCCTTGTATTTAAATGTAACGTTAAACGGCTCGTCCGACCTCCAATATGCGATCGTATCTCCTTCAACAGTGGGCGTAAGCCCTGTGAACCACATGTTTCTGCCGCCCTCTTCGCTGAGTCTGGCGGTGGTGATAGGTATGCTTTCCCTGCTCAATCTGTCGGCATAGCCGGACACATCGAGAGAGTAAAATTTGACCTCGCTACCGTTCTGATAGGTGTGAATATCGTCGCAAGCGGTCAAAATAAACGCGCTTGAGACGTCTTTGGGATATTGAACTCCGAAATATTCGAACTTCACCACATATCTCTTTACCGCCTTATCGTCCGTATAAAATTCCGCATACGGCCCATCTTGCGTTATCTCTTCAAACTGAATATTGTTGCTTGTAAGTCCCAACGAGGCGCGACGCCTAATGCCTGTATTGCTGACGACGATAAGCGCGTCGGCAATATCGCCTTCGCCGTATGCGTCTTTCCATGCATTGTCCGTCTCTCTCAGCAAAACTTTGGAAATAATTGCTTCATCTATGATAACGCTGCTGATATCCTCGATCGCGAAGTTAGCGGAATATATCTTGTATAGCTCCGCCCAGCTGTTTGTGACAGCGTCCTCGGATGTTTTGTTGCCTTCAGCAATGTTTTGGAGAAGATCAAATACGTCTTTTCGCACATAAAACATCAATCCGGGCATTAGCTTCCCATCGCTGTTTGAGAACGAGTTCGCGCCGATCGTCGGAGCGCCCGTAAGAGTTGTTCCGTCCTCGTCGACAGCTATTGACGAAAGCAATATACCTCGCAAAGAGCTTGAACGCGCACCTGCAAAAGCATAATTTTCGATCCGCTCGACTTGACTGTGCAATTCTATCGTTTCAACGTTCAGCGAATAACTGCCGAAGGCATGCTCGCCTATCGTCTTCACCTCTACGGGCAAGACGAGATTCTTATTATTTACGTCCTCGGAATAGAACGCGGCAAGAATACCGTTGATCACTGTATATCCATCCGTTGCCTTTTCCAGAAATCTACGGTCGCCCGCAAAGGCGTCCTTGCCCACTCCCTTGATATTTGTTTCGTCGTCGAAACTCAACGTATAGAGATTGGGCATATTTTTGAATGCCCCTTCCGCGATATATTCGATTGTGTGTCCGCCAAACTCACCGGGCACTTTTGCGGATTCCACCGTATCCGCAGCGCCCATAAACAGATAGTATATGCCGCCGACTATGATGCTTGTGGTCGTTGCGTCGTAATTTTTGGAGCTTCTGCCGACTATGCCCGAATCGGCGAACGCTCCTTCGCCGATGTAGACGAGAGCGCTGTCAGCAGGCGCTTCTATCTCATTTAGATCTGCGAGGCCCTTGAATGCGCCTTTTTCGATGCGTTCGATGTCTTTTGACAGTTTGACTTTTGTTATCCACGCGCTATCCGCAAAAGCGTCCTCGAGGATCGCAGTGACCTTTGTAGGTCTGCTCTCCAGCACGGTCAGATCGAGCTCCGTCCCATCGTTCTCCTTGCCCGTGTATTTGTAAAGCATATTGTTGATGATCAAATACTTTTGATCGCCGTCGATATAATTTTCCTCGAAATTCGTCACGCCAAACGCGTCTACGCCCACGGACGAGATATGCATGTCCTTAGGCATTGTCACGGTCGTCAAAGCTCGACAATAGTTGAAGGCCTTTGCGCCTATCGATGTGAGGTTGCTTGCGTTTTCCATATTGACGACGGTCAACGCTTTGAGATTCATGCAAGCGCCGTCGCCTATTGCCGTGATGGGGCGCACTTGATCTTCATATTTTATTTCGGCGGGAATTATAATCTCATCCGCAAAACTGTCCGACGCTCTGCTCAGCGTGATGCTTCCGTCCTCGTTGACGACTATGCCGCCGCTGAACATTACGTCCTTTATGTATTTTGATATACGCTCGAGGTCATCGTCCTGTTCGGGGGCGTTGTAAGTCCACTTAACATATGCCACATAACTGTCCTTGGCGGAATTTTGCTCGCCAAGGGGATTTGCGCATTGATATTCGAGATAGAGCCCTGCAATTTTCAGAGTGTCGCCGCCCTTTGTCAAAACACCGTTGGCAGCGTCTGCTTTTACAAAGTCGCTGACGCGCATCCACACAGGCTCCTTCTCTTGAGCGACGGTCACCGGCGCCACACAATCCTCGAAACGCCAATCGTATTGCATACCCGTAAAGGTAATGCGATTAAGGTCGTTTGTGCTCAACCCGAAGTTGGAAATACATTCCACAACGTGCAGATTTGCCGCCTCTGCTTGTTCGGCGTTTTGGATAGCCGTACCGCTCGCAGTCTTAGCTGCTTCCAAACTTTCCTTAAAGCCACCGCCCTTTGTGTAAAGCGTATAGGAGTATATTTTTGTCGTCCACTGCGCCTGAAGCGTGATATTTCCCGTCCCTACAGGCTGATTGAAGTTGAATTTTTTGCCTGTATCCTTGTCGTACCAACCCTTAAGTTGATAGCCGTAATATTTGTTTATAATGTCGTCGGAAGGACGTCGGACAAGCCCGACCGAGCGCGCGACCGTTTGCGTCCTCAAACCGCTTCTGTTTAGCGCCTCCGAAGGCTTTTCGGAACCTTCGTAATTTTCGGGACTATCTTCCGCCCCTTTGGGAAAATTGATGTCCAAAGTGACGCTTACCGTATCCTGCGACCAATATGTGGCCATTGTATATGAATTGTCCACCGTAAACGGAAACGCCGCATTGGAATAATCGAGCGTTACGGACCCACTCGCGGAAGTGAAACCGACGCTATGAAGCGCATACGGATACTGTGTGGTACCTTCCAACTTCATCGGGAATGCGGAGACAAATTCCTGCCAATTGAGAAATTTTGCGCCCTGGTCGATTTTGACGCCGATCGTGTTGTTGGCCGAATTCAATGTGCCCGCGCTCACAGCAACTGTCGCGCCGCTTATCGTACGCTTGTCCGCCGAATTGTAAGGTGTTGTGCGGAAGCTCAATGTGACAAGGTTTTGCTTTTTGGAATTTATGATATGCAAAGGCAACGTGCCGCTTGCCGTTTTGCCGTTTGAAAGCGTAGCGTTTATGCGGATGTTCTCATGTCCTCCCGAAACCTTTATTTTATCGAACTTCTCTTTATCGCGAGAGTCGACCATATCCTCGGACAGCGCCCCGACCGGGACCTCCTTGATCACATCGCCGTTTGCGTCTTTATATACTACGCTGTAGTTGAACTTGTCTATAGAAAAATCGGAAACTTCGATACCGTTGAACACCGAGTTTGCAAATGAAGACGTAAACTTGAGCGAATAAAGCGCGTCGTCGTTCTCCGTATCTATTTTGGGAATATCATTTGGCAAATCATCCTTGGAGACAGGCGTATTGCTGCAAGCAACAAGCGAGCACATCATGATGACGCTCAAAATAATGACCAAAAACAAACTCAATTTTTTTCTCATATTTTCACCCTATGTCACGCGACGTGCGAACGCGCAAGCCTGTATAAGCGCACGCGCACACTAGCGTATACAGATACATATATATTCTACTCCATAAAATATCAACATGTCAACCCTAAATCTTTTGCACATAAAAGCCTGAAAATTACTCTCTATATAAAAAAAGCCGCGCTATGCGCGGCTTGTCGTCATGCGTTTATTCCGCAAGCTTCAGCTCTTTGAGAATTTCGCCGTATATTCTGTCATTGTTTGCAAAATCCATGGCTCCGATAAAGTATCTTTCGCACTCCAAATGCATGCTCCTCGCCTTGTTCAATTGTTCTTCGGCAAACGCCACTTGCAAAATCACGTTGTTGCGCTCCTCTTCGATAGCTTCGATGTCGCATGCTCCCTCGTATACGCTCAGATTGACGGTTTCATACACCTTGTCCGCAAGATGTCCGACATCTCTGACTACCGCAACGTTGCCGATCATAAACCCGTCCGAATTTTTTGCATCGAGGGGATTGAGTATAGCAGTGCCGCCGTCAAGCAATCCCGTCAATTGGTCAAAAAATATATTGCACGCCGCGTCGCTTCCGCCCACTCGATATATTTTCTTGCCTATGAGATGATCATAATAGCAATTCATTCCGCTTGGGCTTATAGCATGCACAAACAATCTCCTTCTATGCGCGCCGACAGTCATGACGTCCTGCCTCAATTCTGCCGCCAATACTGCCGCATAGGAGCGAATATTGGCTTTTTTTAAACCTTCGCTTTCAAGTGCAATTGCATTGTTTTTATGACATAAAGCAGTGTTTAAGTGCTGATACGCACGCATAAAATAGTGTTTTTTAAATTTAAGCAGGTGCACTATCTCCTCTCTGTGTTCTTTCAGTTTGCCCTCGTCGAGACTTGTCGCAAGGTCGTATATGAAGTCCTTCATCTTAGGCAGATCTGCACCCGTAGCGTGCGGAGCCGTGGCGTCAACGACGGCCATATTCGTATCTTTGATATACACTCCGTCAAGACTTGACGGGTCGCCCGAGCAATACCAGAGCTCGTAATCAAAACCTTTTCTCTTCGCCTCTGCGGCTATTCTTTTGAGCATGGACGACTTGCCCGTCCCCGGGCCGCCCTTAAAAAGTATGACTCTAGATTTGTCCTTAAGTTCGTCCTCATAGTTCCCGACAAATCCGTATGCCGTGTTGTTGCCAAGAAAGTATCTTTCCATAATTCACCTCGCAGTATGCTATGTCATTTCTACCATTTTTTGTGACGCGCGAGGTTCTTTTATATCATCATATTATGCACCCCTCGACGGCTATTTTGCATAGCATACCGTATGAAAGAAAATTTGCTGAACGTATACGAAACCGATGAACGCATGTATTTTCTGCGCCGCCTGCTTCTTAATTCCGATATAGACAAGCGTCTTTATGTATTTGCGCCGAATATCCTTATAGAACCAAAACATCTGGACGAAATTGAGGACGGTTCCTATCTCATTTACGGCAAATGTACAGATGAGGTAATCGCGATCGCCGCAAACAAAAATATCAAACTGTGCAATATTATGCAAGACGAACGCTTCCAAGCGGTAAATTCACGTCTGACCGCCGAGGGAGCCTTGATGCTTATGCTTGAGCACAGCTTAAAATCGATAGAAGACTGCCGAGTGCTCGTGCTGGGGTTCGGGCGCATGGGCGCCGCCGTAGTCGGTCTGCTTCATAGACTTGCAATATCAACCGACGTCGCTACAACTTCCTCTCTCAGGCCGGCATTTGCGTTTGCCGACTACGTAGTGCCCATGCATGACTTCGATTTCGCTCACTACGACATAGTGATAAATACAGTGCCCTATCCTGTCGTCTGCGACAAAGATCTGATGAGTATGCGATCCGACGCCGTGTATATTGATTTGGCGTCCAAACCGGCAATAAATCTCGAATATGCGCATTATCTCGGCATCGACGCCGATATCTATCCCGCTCTGCCGGCAAAGACGTGCCCGTACAGTGCGGCGGTAGCCATGCAAGAATACATTACGGAGGTGACAAAATGACAAAGACGGGACTATGCGTCACGGGTTCGTTTTGCACGCTATCCAAACTGTTGGAAAGCGTTGACAGCCTGCTGGACGCGGACTTTGACCTTACGCCCATATTCAGTTACAGCGTGTCACAATTTGACACCAGATTTTTCAAACAAATCGATTTTGAAAACCTGTTGGTGCAAAAAACGGGCAAACCGCCTATAAAGACAATTGTCGACGCGGAGCCTATAGGCACTTCAAAGGGATTTGATCTGATGATAGTTGCGCCCTGCACGGGAAACACTTTGGCGAAAATTGCAAACGGGATCACCGACACCCCCGTGACTATGGCGGTGAAGGCTCATTTACGCAACAATCGACCCGTAGTGCTTGCCATCTCTACAAACGACGCCTTGGGAGCCAACGCAAAAAATATAGGCGCTTTAATCAATGTCAAAAATATATACTTCGTTCCATTCGGGCAGGACGCGCCTATGAAAAAAACAAATTCACTTGTTGCAGATTTTAAATTGTTGACTCCGACATGCGAGGCGGCAATGATGGGCAAACAGTATCAACCGTTGCTTATATAATGAAAGCGGACGTTTCTGTCCGCTTTCAATATAGCAACTTTATCATGCTATTTTTACATATTAAATCCCTTTTTAGATATTCATACTCAAATAGCGCTCTCCTGTATCAGGCAATACGACAACGATCGTTTTGCCCTCGTTTTCCGCTCGCGCCGCAAGCTGCGCCGCCGCATATGCCGCCGCACCCGACGATATGCCTACAAGCACGCCCTCGAAACGTCCAATATTTTTTTTCATGTTCATAGCGTCCTCATTGCTCACGGCGATCACTTCATCATAGATGTTCGTATCAAGCACCTTAGGCACAAACCCCGCGCCTATGCCTTGGATCTTGTGCGCTCCGGCGACCCCTTTTGACAAAATCGGAGATGATAACGGTTCGACCGCTACAACTTTAATTTCAGGATTTTTCTCTTTAAGGTATTTACCTGCGCCCGTAAGCGTGCCGCCCGTCCCGACGCCGGCAACAAATATATCCGTCTTGCCGTCGGTATCTCGCCATATTTCGGGTCCTGTGGAGAGATAATGCGCCCGCGGATTGGCAGGGTTTTCGAATTGCGACGGAATAAAACTGTTTTCTGTAATTGCGGAAAGGCGTTTTGCCTCTTCTATGGCTCCGCTCATGCCCTTTGCGCCGTCAGTAAGCACGACCTCTGCGCCATACTCTCGCATAATGCTCCGCCTCTCGACGGACATGCTTTCGGGCATAACGATGATGGCCCTATATCCCCTCGCAGCTGCAATGGAACAAAGTCCTATACCCGTATTGCCGCTTGTAGGCTCTATGATCACGCCGCCTTTCTTCAATACTCCGTTGGCTTCGGCGTCATCTATCATGGCAAGCGCCGCCCTATCTTTGACAGACCCCGTAGGATTCAGATACTCGAGTTTGGCCATTATGCGAGCTTTCA
>CANREO010000007.1 GCA_947629635.1 uncultured Clostridia bacterium | reverse complement strand
CAGGCAGACATAATTTGGAGATGATTTGTCCAACTCAATTGTGTCAGCACTGCTGACACTTTTTCATCCTCGCCGTACAGTTCGTAAAATTGCCGCATGCGATAGAGTCCGCGGCGGGTGAAACCTTTAAGTTCGGGATAATTTTTTGCAAAGAAATCCGCAAGCCCGTCCACATAACTGTCGCCGTACGCCGCGTCGCGGGAGTTTTCGGACACATATTTGCCAATCTGCAAATACATGTTGATGAGTTCCTCATTCACCTTATAATACGCGCGCTCCCGTGCGGTCTGTATGATTTTTACGATTTCGGAATAGTGGTTGTCGGGCAACATAGCCATCTCCTTACTTTCGGTCCTTATGGCAGCGTTATAGCACGGCAAATTTTGCAATTCGCGATACGCCTATTTTGCGTTTTAGGCAAACATCATTCGCACATCGCTTGATTGTAGGCGGCCACCATAATACCAATATACTTTTATATAATATTACCATCAAACGACAGAATCCGCAACAATAAATCCAAAATCAATTCTAAAAGCTACCCTTCATAACTTCTTTATGTAATTCTGCCTATAAGCATAAAAAATCCCAGCCTATGCGGTTTGACATAGGTTGAAATCACGGAATCAATACAAATGAGCAAATCAATACGGTCACACCACGTTTTACTAATAGTGTTTGTTTTAGTATTTTTCTCTCCCGCCAAGTGGGACTCAACTGAACCCTCAAAATTTGAGAGTCGGTTGAGCCCATTTTTTATACTGTTTAATAGAACTATAGCGATTTTTTCCAAAAACAGCCAATTTTATTTTTTACAAATTTGCTAAATAAAATCAAAAATATTTTAGGTTTTTGTTGCATTTTTTGACGGCAAAGCGTGGATCGTGTTTGACGCGCTCTATATCATCGATCTAGAGAAGCACACGGCAACTAAAGCTATCAGCAACAGAGGCAATATCGGCGTAATCAAATACGACTTAATGAAGATTGGTACAAACTTTAATTCGACTTCAATGTAATAATTTGCATATCTCTTGCGGACTTTGTGGAGATAGAGATATGAAAACGTCACATGAACAGAGAAAATAGAAAACTGTCAAGCTTAAGAAGAAGCTGGGCATTTACGAGCCGTAAATAAGAATATGTAATATATGCACCCAACTATCGAGCTTTTCCAACTCTTGCCGCAATTGCATAGGTTAGATTCATAAAGTTTCTTTTAAAATTTGAGCAGGCTTGATAGATATATATGTCATGAACCGTTCACAAGGCTTCACTCCAATCTAAATCCTCTTTTAAATCTATTAGAATTAAGAATTTCAGGCTTCGCTTATGTGGCTTTCGCAAACTTATCCAATCGCCGATATATAATCCACATCGTATTATGGGAAAAACATTTTAATTATTACCGTCTTTTTTCTCTGGACGAATTGTATGTGATTCATTTATAATTATGTTCCCCTGATCTGGACTGTATCGTTTTTTAGAGTATAAGATTATTCTACTAGGATTAATTGCATCCTTTCTCCTAATTTGAATTACTGGCTTTTTCGATTTATTGCCTTTCATATTTTGCTTCTCCTTTATGTATTATAACATTATTTAAATTTATATTTTGAATTGGCAATGTGCCATCTTGAAGATCCATAATTTTTATTATTGCTTGATTGAAGTTTATTGACCAATGATTTTCCTGACTTGTTCCATAGATACTTACAACATCAAAAACTATATCCAAAACAAAAATCTTCTCTGCTGCTATTTTATCCAATTTTTCAATAGGTGCATCTAGCAACACTTTTATAACATATGTTCCTCCTTCCGGATCATAGACAAATATTGCATCTTTTCGTTGGTTTAGAATGTGAAAATCTACAACAAATTGATTATAATCTTTTATAAGTTCGCGATTAATTTTTACCTCCTTAGGGTAAATTGCTTCCAAGGGTGCACCTTCCATTTTAAATTGAAAACTAAATTCGAAAAATTTACGTATCTCATCTTCACTAATATTATCAAATGTTTCTGTACTACAATAAATACCCTCAAGCGATATTTCTTGAAAATCTTTTAATATTTTTTTTATTTGCAAGTCTATCACCTTAATCTCTGTTCTTGATTGCAAATTGATACTTGTGATGAGTTCCCTGCGAAGTTGTGCCTGACTGATATCGTTTGCAGTCTTAGTTTGCCAGTATGCTAAAAACCCCAAACTTATTGTTCCTATAAATGAAACCCCTTCTCCAATCGCCCCAATGATTATATCGGACTTACGTACGTTTTCTGCTAGAATAAGTGTTATAGATAAAATATAGCCAATCAAAATTAATGCAAAAACCGCTATAAACACGATTAGCAACAACCATTTTTTCTTCATTTATCTTACTCCTAAGTATAGACATCGATTATATTCAAATATAATCGTTTTTCCAAATCCACAATGACCAAGAAGTGATCGTGGTATCTTTTTGTTTGTAATCTTTATGTACAACTTATCTACATCTGCATCAAAAAACATGCATGTAATAACAATGTATTCGTCAGTTTACATCCCTTTCGAAATGTTGTCAAGATAACTTGCCGCATGCGAGATAAGTTTTTAATACTTTCGTAATACATGCGACAATATGTATAATAGCAAAAATACAAATTTATTTCAAGTGTTTTCTCATATAATGTTGAACTTAAGCCGGCATACCACCTTTGAGCGCAAGACGGACAGTTCTTGAGATCGGTGCGGCTTCACCGCATCGAATAACACACCGACGCACATTCTTTGGGCGTGGTCTGTTGCTCCTAATTCAGATGATATGATAAATTATCCATACAACAATTATACCACATATATTTATTCAATTGACGAAAACCAATAACATAAAAACTTGACAAATATAAACTTATGTCATATAATTGTGATGATAATTTGTATTATCATAGTTCGTGTTCGCGAACGAAAAGAGAGAAGCAAGAAGGCTTCTCTCTTTTTAAGGGAAAATTTTTATACCTTTTTCAATGCCTTTATCTAATTTCTTTTTTACAATACTAAATGCCGGATTTTCTTCATTGAATTTTAAATATTGATATATTGGGTAACTAAATAAATCAACAATTTCTAATCCGACATAGGTATGTGTTTTATCTGAATTCCATTTTTTATTAAAATAAATCCCAATTATTTTAGATTTAAATTCTTCAGATGATATTTTTGAGGTCCCGTATTCAAACAAATTGTTGATTTCATTTAAAATATCCTTATCCCTAATCTTATCCCTTGATTCTAAAACTATGATACCCTTTTTATGGTTTTTTGTAGCATAAATAAAACGTTCGATCAAAAAATGGATTGCTGTGTGATATATACTGAAACGATATTTTTTACTATTTATATATTTTTCAACATCTATAGTTGCCGAAATTACTTTACAATTTATATTGTCTAAAAATGTCGTCAAATCATTCAAAAAATTTTTTCTGTTTATAGAATTCTCATCGAAAGGGATATTTTTTCGTCTAATATCTCTGGAATGGAAACAAACCGCAATGTTTCTATCTCCGTCTAAAAACATTCCGTTTTTCCAATATTTATTCTTTAATTGTTCAGCTTCAAAATAAGTTTTTGCATAATCCGATCTTTTAAAGATTACACCTGTAATGGTTAAGAATTTGTGTTCTTCGTCTAATTCATATCCATTATCCAATATTTTCTGTGCGTATTTTAAATGTCCCTCACTTCCATTTTCATCAATGCACATTATGTAATCAATATCTTTAGATATGCTTTTTAATTTTGAAGGCTTTTTAAACGTATTAGCCATAAGTAAAACCTTTTTATAATTTTAACATTTTATGTCAAAAGAGTCAATGATCTTAATGACTGATTTTATGCCGTGAACAAAAGTTTATGGAGGAAAAACTTAATTACCAATTTTAAGAGTAATCCAATAGAATAGTTTATAGAAAATTATATGAAGCCTTTGACATCTTAACATTAAGCTGACATTTTGCAAAAACATTTATTCCTTTGCATATGGATAGGCGAGTTGGGCGGTTCCGCTGCCGCTGATGGCAGAGACGAGAGCCGCGTTTACGGGGAAATTATATGGCAAAAGTTGTCCGCTGAATTTATCATATATCGAGTGAAAATCGAAATGAAGCGTTACTTCGTCTTCAATATTGTCGGTAGCTAATTCAAATAGATCCATAAAGCGATAATCATCCTTTTGTATGCGCTCGAATCCATCTGTGGTTTGCATATCTTTGACAAGCATGAACGCAAAAGGATCGAAATAGAGGCAATCTATAAGTTGGCAAAAATGCTCTTTGCCCATGGGCAAAATGTTGCGAGCAAAAAAATATGTGTCATACGGATAAAGTCGCAACGTGAGGCGCATGCCCGGAATTCCTTTTTGAGAACCGTCTGTCACATAGTCCCTTAATTTATTTTCGAAACTAAGCTTGTCAACGATGACGGAAAGCCCGAGAAATTTACCGATGACGCTTCTTGCAACTTTATTGATTTTGCAAGTCACATCAAAAGGCTCGTTCGAACGTCCATTATGGAAATGGCAGTATACTTTGTTGTAAAGCGAGCCCAAGGCATTGTCATAATCTGCAAGCAGGCCATTGTTGCAACTTTCGCAGATCGTATAAAATTTAGAGCCGTTTTGACTTACTTTTTCCCGACGACCGTTTCTTTCGTACTCGAACTCATAAGTCATCATCACGGGTTTTTTGTTGCCGCAACAACGAGGTGGGATATGCTCCGCAGATAATTTTCCTGTTTTAAGACAAATGTGACATTGCCCTATTTCACCCATAATATCCTCCCTGATTTAGTTTCAGCATAAACGTCTTATTTTCCTTGTCGTAAATTATGCTTAAACTTCATAAAGTGTATTTAAAGCATTGTTTATAGATAAATAAACTATTATTTATTTAATTTCAATTTAATATGTCATTCCCCGATTCTTTCGAGAATGGCATTATAAAGTTCCGATTTTATGATTTCCTCGGCAGAGAGCGCAGTGAAGCCTTTGCCCTCTACTCTTTCAAACGTCTCGTCTGCATTTACCGTCGCTCCGAACGCCGATCGCTCATTGGGAAGACAATAATTTCCATCGAAATTTAGATATGTTTTATCGTCTGACGTAAACGAATTGCTTTTATATATATTTGCGGCGCACACCCCTATTATATTGCCGATATAGTCATAAGCGCCGTTTATCTCGCCCATAAATATGCATCTTGTCGCGCCGCCGCCCCAATATTCCTTTTCATATATGGGTTTGCCGTCTTCATCTTGCAAATAGTTGCCGTTCTCATCGACCTTTTGACGTATGTTTATGCCGATCTCTTGCACATAACCGCCTATACCTCCGATACAAGATGACCCTTCGGCGAGAGAGAGTTTTATGCTGCAATTGCATATACAATCCTCTGCAGTGCCCAAATATACTGAATATGTGTCGCTTACTTTTACTTCGCTTCTGCCGTATATACCGCCGACAAAAGCGGTTTTGGCGGTCACTGATATGTCGCCGGACATCGCGCAATATCTGTTGACGCCGTAGTTTCGCGCGCTGATGCCGCCGCATATTGCATCGCCATTACTTGTCACTTCTATTTTGCCTAAACTTCTGCTATTCTCAACGATGGAGGCATTTTCTATAACAAGCCCACCCACAATCGGCGTCCACGCTTCATCCGTTGCGGATTGAGCCAAATTTGCTTCGTTCACCACTCCTGTCAAAAGGTAACCGTTAGCGTAACATACTCCTGCCAAATCAAAAGTATCTGCCGTGATGTCGCCCGACGTCCTACAGTTTTTAATAATGCCGTTGTTGACGCCGACAATTCCTCCAAACGCGGCGTTGGCGCCCGTTTCACCTCTTAGAGTAAGATTTTGATAATTGACGACGCAATTCTCTATTTTTCCGAAAACGTTCTGAGAACCCGATGAGATATAAGTGTTTGAAAGTGCTATGCCGCCGAAAACCAACTCTTCCGAGTTGTTTGTACCGGCTTTGGCATTGAGATCCCCCTTAACGTTGACCGTCACCTCGTCAATACTGCCATAGTTGTAATTGACGACAAAAGCTCCGCTACTGTAAGTACTGACATCGGCATTGACGTTTACGGTAATATCCTTAAGTTCACCCGTATCCGTGCAAACATCGAAGACTGCGCTTCCTTCCGTTTGGATCTCCATATCTTTAAATTTGCCGATCAGGCTCCCAAGATTTGCTCCTCTGCCGAGGACGAGTTTGTGTCCGTTGCCGATGATCGTGCAATTGACTCTGTTGACGTAAAAATCCTCCGGTATTTGTATATCGTTTTTAAGCGTATACGTATTTTGCGATGTGAAGTCTATTTGCGCAAGTTGCGTTATTTCGCCCTCTACGGGTTTTGGAGTTAACATTACTGCGGTAACGGGCGCGACTACGATAACGACGAGCGCCAAAATACAACTTATAACTGCAGCAAACAGCCTCTTCTTTTCCGTCCTATTGAGAGGGCGACGACTAAAAGCAATCGTTTTCCCCTCATATTTGATGTTGAGCGAATATTTTATAAAATAAATTTTTTTCAGTCTTTCTTTGACGGCTTCGGAAGGCCTCACATAGCGATACAATTTTTTCACCTGTGCAGTCTTATCCAAAATCAACAACATCTCTAGAGGGGACACGATTTCGTCAAAATAGAGCCTCAAACATTTCCCCGACTTTCGAGCAAACAGCTCCGATATGCAGGCAGGCTCTCCCAATGGCTCCCATGAGACGATTTTCAAAAATTTTGCCTCGTATGACGAAAGGATTTTTCGGGCCTTGTAGAGATACAGAAGAGACACTACGGGGAATCTGCCCAAGCGATAATTGCCGAGCCTATCCGTCTCCGCCATTGCCCTAAACGCTTTTATGTCGTCTCTTTTTATTGCCGAAAGCAATTTTTCTTCTAATGACTGCGCCATATCCACTAAGTCGCTTTATTTTTGCTTTGCCTTTATCTTTCTATCGGCCGCCCACTTATCCAAAACGTCAAACAAATATTGCTCGTTTACGGTGCTGCCTTCGACTACGGTCTTCAGGATCGCAGTTGTCTGCGAAAACATTGCGGCAAGTTCCGAAATGTCTTGCTTTTGTTGTAAAACGATTGTTTTCAACTCCTCGTTTTCTTTGCGTACGGTTTCTATTTTATCTGCGTTCTGCTTTATAACGCTTGCTATATCTCGATTGATGAAATCGCTTATTTTTTCGATATTCACATTGTATCTGTCAAGCGATTTTTGTAAATCTTTCAAGTTGTACGACGTCTTTTTTTCCTCTATCATCGCTTCAATACGCTCTATTTGATCGCGCGCGCCGTTTTCTATTTCTTCGAGCGAGTTTATTCTATTCGCCAAATTTGCAAACAGCGAGGATAACTCTGTCACGGACTGCGCAAATTTTTCGCCTGACTGTGCATACTGTTCTATTTTACGGCTCAATTCCTGCCCGTTTTTAGCCTGCGCGCCAAGCGCTGCATGCACTCGCTCCAACTGCCCTACGGCGTCGCCCGACGTGTTTTTCAAAAGCGCGTCCAGATCATCGCGGATCTCTCCGTAAGTCTTGCTTACATTGCTCAAACTTTCCTGCAAAGGCGCAATCAAGTTGCGATAAGCTAAAAAGCTTTCGGTCAACTCACGTATCGAATTTTCGTTCATTGTTTTCTCCTCATCCTCGCATTTGCCTCTTCGAAGGAGGCGGCGATTGATTTGCTGTCATTGTTTAATGTTTCGAGTATTATGTTTTTTGCCATGTCGTTGTCCGCGACAAGCGGATAAAACCTGACCGTTTCGCAATCGAGCGCGCCACTGCCGCCCTTTCGACATGCGTCCATCAAAGTTATTAGTTTATCGTCGCCCGATTTTTCGAACATTTCTCTTGCCTCGAAGTACATGCCTTGTCGCCAATATTCCACGCCGGCGTTCGTCAAGTCGCCGTATCGCAAATATTTTTCATGAATGTCAATATAAATCAGTTTCTGCTTGCGCAACTCTTCCGTCGAAAGTCTGTCCGCCGCAAGTCGAGCGTTTCCATATTGCTCCAACGAGCAGAATTTCTCTATCCTATCTATAAATTCGTCGTCGTTGATATCCAAAGCGCCTGCGATCTCTCGCAAAGAAGCGAGCGCTCTCTCCTTGCTTTTCCTTTCAAAGCATTCGTCAAACAGCTTGTCGAAAAACTTCGGATGATCGGATTCCGCCACGAAAAGATGCTGCCTGGCGCGAGACACTCCGACATAAAATAGGTTGAAATAATATCTGAATACGGAATTTTCGTCCGCGGTTTTTCTGTTGAGCGACATCTGCTGAAGATACCGCCACTTTTCGGCGTTGTCCGACAGCACGTCCGCAAGCACCACGACGTCGCGCTCCAATCCTTTTGCCTCGGCGACCGTCAGAATTTCGATTTTTCCAAGTGTTTTTTTGAGGATCGCCTTTTTCGACTGCGATCCTACTATAACCGTCAAATTTTCAAAGCTCTTATCGCCGAGCGCCGATATAAAGCCGTTATCCTTGACAAACACCGCTTCGCTCGTAAGAGGCGATGGGACGCTTTCGCCTTTCAAAACAAAGCTGTGCGTGCCGAATCTGCTTATATTCATCTCGCCAAGCTTTTCGGCGATCCTCTCTATGCGTTGAGTGCTCCTATAGTTGTGTTTCAGTTCGCTCACGCCTGTGACGTCCCCATACATAAGCCTCTTAAGATAGCCAAAATTAAAATATGAGGGGTTGATCATCTGCAAAGCGTCTCCCACGCAGAACATCTTTCTGCAAAGTTTTTTTATTAGGCAAAGATTGACCTGCGTGAAATCCTGCACCTCGTCTATGACGCCAACAGAGTACGTGGGTTCGGCAATAAAATCCATGATTCGACGGCTCATATAGTTGTTGTCAACATAGCCGCGCTTTTTCGAAAATTCGGCATAATCCAAGGCTATCGAATATATAATCTCGCACTCGCGCGGCGTAAAACTGTCTCTTCTGGCTTCGATATACTCGTCTTTGCTCATCATCTCCTGCGGCGATTCAAATTCATATTTGCCGTAGATCATGCCGTATATCTCTTTATAGATGATCTCCGGAGAAATATTTTTAATCTTCTCCAATGCGCCGGAAAGCCTAAAGCTCTTTTGATTGCGAATATATTCTTCCAAAAACACGCTTTCGCCCACCGCACGTTGACGTTCGAAATATCGCGCGTATATATCCTCTATCAAAAGATAGTCCACTTTATTTTCCAAAAATTCGGCCACCCTCTTAAGTTCCGTGACGATTTTTCCGTCGTCATCTACGGAAAACGGAATGCCCAGCTTGTTTTCGACCGCCCTTTTATGGTCGTCGTCCAAAAATAATACATTCCCTTGCTCGTAGGACGTCGTAAAATCTCGGATAGTCTGCAAAAAGGATCTTACCTTATCGCGAGTTTCGTTCAACAATCCTCGCGAAAATGTTGTGTACAACACCTTGCCGCGATAATTGCGACAGGCGCAGTATACTATTTTTTCGATGCATACGTTGGTTTTGCCGCTGCCGGCAACACCTCTAACAAGCATATTGGAGTCCTCGGTCTCAACTATTTTCAACTGGTTTTCGTTGAGCCGCGGAAAATTTAAATTTGAGTCGTTGCCGGTCACCAGATACAGCCTGAGCAAATCGTCTTCATCTGCCGCATCGTCGGCGGCGCGCAATATGATCTGCTGCGTATCATTTTCCGAAAGATACTCTTTAAGTTGTCTGTCAACGCCACCTTTATCGCCACGGGCATTCAAAAACTTATAGAAGATCATTCCGTTTTGATCATATAAAACCCGTTTTCTGCAAAAATAAACAGTATAACGTCCGTCCTCTGTCTGCGCGCTGTAGCAACCTTCGGGCAAATCCATACGCGCCGACAACACGCCCTCTGCGACGCGTGAAATAAAATCATCGACCGCTAAAATCTTACGCGTAGATGCGACAAAACCCTCCGTCTTGTAAACAACGTTTACGGAAGACAGCGCAATTTTTTTTGTGTTTATGCCAAACTTTGTCATAGCGTCATAAGTCCGTTTATGTAAGACGTAAAATCGACGAGAGGAAATGGAGACTGTACGAAAGCATTCAATCGTTTATCGGTCATCGTTGCGGTTGCGATATCAAAAGTTATCGGGGTATTTTTTTTGCCGAATTGTCGGGATATATCCCCCTCTATGCGTTCCTTTTCTGCCGCAAATCGTCTGTCGGCCAACCTCTTTTCCAGCGTTTGTATGGCGCGAGTTTTGTTTTTAAGTTGACTCCTCTCGTCCTGGCACACAACGGAAAGCCCTGTCGGAATATGGGTGACGCGAACGGCGGTTTCCAACTTATTCACGTTTTGACCGCCGGCGCCGCTCGAATGGAACAAATCTATTTTCAAGTCTTTCGGCAAAACCTTTTCTTCTTCGGCAATTGAAGTTGCGGCAAAGCAAAGTTCATCGCTGCCTCCGTTTGCAAGATAAACCTTATGCGCGCCCGTAAGCGGCATAAGGCGCGCAAACGCATCCTCACCCTCGACGTAAAATGATATCGAATTTATATAATCGTCGTTTGCGCGTTTGATCTGCTCCCCTTTAATAATGGCTCCATGGGCAAGCAGATACTCTTTTATTTGCGCATATAACTTTACGCCGATCTCCGACGTCCCCTCACGCATCTTAAATCTGCAATAGGCGCGCTCATCGGCGTGTTTGCATCCCACGGCGTCCGCAAGCGCCGACGCGAGGCCGGACTCTACTCTCTTCAAAGAAGAAATTTCGTCATATATTGCCCGTCTATCAGTTTCTCCTCCGCATTCACGCAAAAGGGAATGAAGTTCCTCTTCTTCATTTAATGCATTTTTCAGCGCGGCGAGTTTGTCCTTCAAGGCCTTAAGCATGTTGTACTTCGACAAAACGGACAAGTAATACGCCTTGTCCGCCTGCACTTCGGGATATTCCAAAAGTTCCTCCGTTTTGTCAAATTCCGCTATGGCCTTTTCTATTGAATCGACAATATCACCGTAAACGCCGAACATAAAATGAGTATAACACATAATCCTCGCAATGTCAAAAATTGCCGTCGTTGTACGATTGCTTAAACTACGGCTGCCATGACCGGTTTCGCCTGATCCGCATAAAAATCAAAAGATAGGGATCGCTCCCTATCTTTTGAAAATTTACAAGCGTCTATTACTCGGCAAGCTCTTTTTTCTTATTTTCTACCAAAAAACCGTAGGTGAGCGCCGCAAGCGCCGCGCCGACCATCGGCCCGATAATAAAGATCCAAATTTGTTCTATCGCCGCAGTATTGCCTTCTTTCACCAAAGCCATGATCGCCGGTCCCAAGGAGCGCGCCGGATTGACCGAAGTGCCCGTCAGACCAATCCCGATGAGGTGTACCAAGGTGAGCGACAATCCGATGACCACACCTACGACTGCCTTATTGTCCGTTTTGGATGTGACGCCCAAAATAGCCAAAATAAATATAAATGTAAGCACTATCTCAACAAGCAACGCTATACCGAGCGCTCCACCCGATCCGAAAGCGCCCACAAGTACGGGTTGCGCTACATTCTGTCCAAACGAACCGAACGTTGCGGACTTTTCGATGAATGAACCGCACATCACTCCGACAAGGATCCAACCTACAATAGCGCCCAAAATTTGCGCAATCACATAACCGATGAAATCCTTAAGACTCATTTTCTTGCTGATAAGCATGGCAAGCGAAACCGCGGGATTTATGTGACACCCGGAAATGTTTCCGATTGAGTACGCCATTGCGACGATAACAAGCCCGAATGCCAGCGCTGTCCCGACATATCCGGCAGGGGTATCGCAACCAAGCACGACCGCCACTCCGCAAGCTACGAAGACCAGCACGCATGTGCCGATAAACTCGGCAAGATACTTTTTGAAGCTATCCATATTGCCCTCCAATGTATTGATAACATAATTATAGACATTCGCAAAAATATTTTCAATGCATAGCAAAAAATATTTTAAAAAGTCAAAAAAAACAAGTTTTCGATATGATTTTCTTTGCAAATCGCACAAGAAATTTTCAAAAGTGTCTCTGCCTCATGAAAAATGCAATAACGATATACAAAAACTACCTTATAAACGCTAATTAGTTATTGAATATACAAAAAATTAATGAAAAAATAATATTGCCAACTTAAAATAGGGCTGTCAACGCGCGCTACGTTGCGTAAGCGCAAATGTGCGCCTGTCGAACACCAAAAATCTGCGAGGAATTTCAAATTGCGCAAGAAATACGCCTATAAGCACAAGCAAACAGCCGGCCAACTCGCGCACGGTTTGAGTCTCGTGCAAAAAGATTATGCCGCCTATCATCCCGATGACAGACTCCAGACTCATAATGAGCGTAGCTACTGCGGGCTCCGTATATTTCTGACCGATCGACTGCAAAGTGTAACCGAGTCCGGTAGAACATAGCCCGACGTAAAGTATGGGAAGTATGCAACTTCCTATTTGCGCGGACATAGGAAAGCCGAAGACCGCCATGCTGGGAATATTGAGGACGGAAGCCGTAAAAAATTGTACAAAAGTTATTTTTATGGGGTCGCTGTCTCTTCCGAAAAAGTCAATAAACAAAATTTGAATGGAAAAAAGCACTGCGCACAACAACATCAGTCCATCGCCGTAACTGAGCTTCAGTTCATCCCCTATGCACATAAAATAAAACCCTATTGCGGCTATCGCGATCGCAAACGAGCATAACACGCTTGCTCTTCTTCTCATCAGCAACCCTAACACGGGCACTATGACAATGTACATGGCTGTGATGAAACTTGCCTTGCCCACGGTTGTATAAGCAATAGCATATTGCTGGACGTTGCTTGCCAAAAACAGACTCAGGCCACACAGCGCGCCGCCGAGAATTGTGGACATATTGAAACCGTGCGAGTTTTTACCAAACTTTTTTTCTATGAAATATTTTACAATTAAAACCAAAAATAAAACGCCCGTGGCAAGCACAAAACGCAACGAATTGAATGCTACGGCATTTATAGAATCCACTGCCGTGCTCTGCGCTGCAAAGGCAAAGCCCCACACGCAGGCACACAGTAGTAGCATCAAACTGCCAAATATAGAATTCTTGCGTCCAATGTTCATAAATTTACATATTTGCGCTGCCTAAGCGTGCTATCCGTGCGCGGAAAACCGCGCACGGATCTTTCATCATGCAAACACTGCAAGCAGGAAACCGGCCGCTACTGCCGACCCTATCACGCCCGCAACGTTGGGGCCCATGGCATGCATGAGCAGGTAGTTCCCCTTATTATACTGCAATCCGACGGTATTTGACACTCTTGCAGCCATAGGCACAGCCGAAACACCGGCGGAACCGATGAGAGGATTGATCTTGCCCTTTGAAATGACATAAAGCAACTTGCCGATCAGCAATCCGCATATCGTCGCGAGGACAAATCCGGCAAGTCCCAATACTATGATGACAAGCGTCTTTGTGGTGAGGAATGTCGCGCCTACTGCAGTCGCGCCCACGGAGATGCCGAGGAAGAGCGTAACGATGTTCATCAGTGCATTCTGCGCCGTATCGCTGAGGCGTTCCGTCACTCCGCATTCTTTCAGCAGGTTGCCGAACATCAAACTTCCGAGCAGTGGTGCAACAGAAGGCAGAAGCAATGAAACGACTATAGTGACGAGTATCGGGAAAATGATTTTTTCTTTCTTGCTGACTTTCCTTGTAGACGTCATAACAGTCATACGCTCCTTCTTTGTTGTCAGGAGTTTCATAAACGGAGGTTGCAAGAGCGGAATGAGCGCCATATAACTGTACGCCGCCACAGCGATAGGAGCAAGCAATTGCGGAGCGAGCGTCTTGGTGAGGAAGATCGCCGTAGGCCCATCAGCGCCCGCGATTATAGATATCGAAGCCGCCTCGCCGCCGGTATACATACCGGTAGCCGCCGCCAAAATAAGCACAAGATAAATGCCGCCCTGCGCTGCCGCTCCGAGAATCAATGAGCTGGGTCTTGACAGCATGGGTCCGAAGTCCGTCATGGCGCCGACGCCCATAAAGATTAAACATGGATAAACGCCCGTCTTGACGCCTATGTAGAGTATGTCGAGGAGCCCTCCATATTGAAGTATGTGCACATAATCGATGCCTCCCTCGACGGCTTCCGCGCCTGTCCACCATTCCGAATGGAAGAGCATATCGCCTTCTCCTGCCGGCAAATTTGTCAGCAGCATGCCGAATGCTATGCCTACCAGAAGTAAAGGCTCGAACTTCTTTTTGATGCCGAGATAGAGGAAAAACAGCGCAATGATTATCATCACTGCCGACTGCCAACCGCCGGTCAGTCCCAGACGATTGAAGCCGCTGTTATCCCAAATGTTTTTTATGATTTGACCTATGTTCATTTGGCACCTCAAATAACTTCGATCAGCGGAGCGCCCGTGTCTACAGCGGCGCCTTTTTGCACAAAGATTTGACCTATTTTGCCGTCCTTGGGAGCAACGATTTCATTTTCCATCTTCATAGCCTCCAGGATGATGAGCACATCGCCCTTTTTGACCGTCTGTCCGCTTGTGACCTTGACCGCATTGATGTTTCCGGGCATGGGAGCGGCTACAGCCGCCGCGCTTGCTGCCGCTTGAGGAGCGGAAGGGGTGGAAACCGGAGCTTGCTGAGGAGCTGCTGCAACTTGTGCCGTGGGAGCCGCCTGCGGCAATGCCGCGTCGTATTCCGCCTTTATACAAGCTTCACCCTTTTCCACTTCTACTTCATAAACTTTGCCGTTTAAGCTGACCTTATAAATCATTTTTCCTCTTCCTCCGCTTTTTTGATGGATTTGAAGCGCAACTCGTTGAGAGGCACGCCCATATTGTCCGCTACTATGGCCATAATCATTGCCGCGTCGCGCTCATCGGTATTTACAAGTTTCAATTCGCCACAAGTTCCTGTCGCAAGTTCCGGAGCAACGGGAGTCTCAATCGGAGCCGGTTTCTTCCAAAACATAAGTTTGGCCTTTGTAGCGGCGATTTTTTCGCCCCATTCGGGATGCTTTTCCTTGAGTTTTTCACTACCGTCGAAAATTTTGCCCACCAGCGACACAATCAGCATAAGAGCTATAAGCACTATAAAGACGATGACAATGCCTATCAAAGCGAGAAGAAGCGCATCGACGATTTTAAGGTGATCATCCTTATTCAAAATGCCGCACAGTAAATTCATATTCATATTTACTCCTCCACGGGAGCGATTGTGTACTTGACAATCTTCTCTTCCTTAGCCTTGCGAGCGGCAAAATACTTTTCCGCGACCTGTGGGAAAAGAATATAACTGAGCACGTCCTCATCGCATTTCGCGACGCCTTCCAGCTCATTCTTGGTCTTTTCAAACACAGGTTCCAAAGTGTCGGCGAATCTTCCCTCGATAGGCTTCTCGTCGCCGAGGACCTTTTTCATGACTTCGGGGTCGATAGGAGCCGGTGCAGTGCCGTATTCGCCGCGGCAATATGCCTTGACCTCTTTGGAAATGTTTTTATATCTCTCGCCGGCAAGCACGTTATTTGTGGCTTGCACGCCCACCATTTGGCTCATGGGAGTGACAAGAGGCGGATAACCGAGATCCTCGCGCACCTTGGGCGTTTCGATAAGCACTTCCTCGAAACGGTCCATGGCGTTTTGCGCCTTCAGCTGCGAAACCAAATTGGAAAGCATGCCGCCGGGCACCTTGTAATTGAGCGCGTCCGTATCTGTCGCCATCATCTTTGGATTGAGCAATCCATCTTTAAGATATTCGTCGCGCAAAGGCTTGAAGAAATCGTTGACGCTCTTCAAGATCGCGTCGTCAAGCCCCGTTTCATAGCCCATTTGCTTGAGAGCATAATTCAACGTCTCCGTAGCGGGCTGCGAAGTGCCGCCGGAGAAGCACGACGTTGCCGTGTCGATGACGTCGACGCCGGCTTCGATAGCCTTCAAATAAGTCATATACGCCATACCGGTCGTGCAGTGCGTATGAAGTACGACGGGCAATTTGACTTCGCTCTTTATCGCGCCGATAAGCTCATATGCCTCTTCGGGAGTCATAACGCCAGCCATATCTTTCACGCAGATTGTGGAAACTCCCATATCTTGCATTTGTTTAGCCTGCTTCGCAAATGCCTCGAGAGTATGTACGGGGCTCTGCGTATAGCTGAGCGTACCCGACACGGTAGCTCCGCACTTCAACGCGGTGGAAGTAGCGACCTCAATATTTCTCAAATCGTTGAGCGCGTCAAAAATGCGGATGATGTCGATGCCGTTTTCAACTGACTTCTCGACAAACATTTTTACGATCTCGTCGGGATAATGCTTATACCCCAATAAATTTTGACCGCGCAACAGCATTTGCAACTTTGTATTCGGCATATTCTTTCTGAGGTCGCGAAGCCTCTTCCAAGGGTCTTCGTCAAGGTATCTCAGACAGACGTCAAACACTGCGCCGCCCCAACACTCCACAGAATAATATCCGGCCTTGTCCATCGTGGGCAGGATATTTGCAAATTTGTCGTAGGGCAAACGGGTCGCAATCAAGGACTGATTTGCGTCGCGCAAAACGGTTTCCGTAAATTGAACCTTTTTGGCTTTTACAGCAGTTTTCGCTTTTTCCATCATAATCCTCCAAAAAATATTCCAGTACATTATAACATTAAAAAAATATACCTTCAACCGATTGAAGGTATAATTTGAAAATAATTATTTCTATATATTATATTAACATTATCACGCGCGTGCGCACAACAATGCTATAAAAAATCATCCGACGTTTCGGATGATTTTTCACTGTTTTGCGCTTTTATCAATCGAGATCTTTCCATAAAGATTTATACGCTTTCTTATGATATACGATTTGATCCATATATTTCTCGCCCATCGTATTCACTTCGAGCGTATAAGCCGAACTTTTCCTCGTCGTCTCGATATTTTCCTTTATGACATCCTTGATCGTTTTCGCATCGTCGGGATCTTTGGCAAAAGAGGACGGATAATCAAGCGGAAGTTTGCCCGTTCCGTCAAGGGTGTTGCCCGTCAAAGCATTATACAGAGATCCGTCATAAACCGTATAGCTGTTGAGCAATACAAACACTCCCGCATAACCCGATGTGCTTGCCGAATCTATAAAGCTGTCCGCTATCGCAAATGCGACTTGGTCGCCGGCAAATGCGCCGCCCGACTCCGCGCCTTTGAACAATGCGGCGTTCGAAGCGTCGTAACCACTTGCATAGTAACTGCCCGTCCCGGACTTGATCAACTCTCTGGCATATGACGTAAAATCTTCAAGATATGAACTGTCCTCGCCCTCTGGAGTGATAAGATAGCCAAGCCCGTTGTTGTTGCTGCTGCTTGTCACCGTACCCGTGTCGTCTCCTACGAGATAAGCCCAAGCCGTAGCGATCTTGCGCAGCCAATACACGCGCTGCGCTACATTCAGATCCGCCGCGTCGTTTACCATCTTGAAACTGTTGTGGATCTGATGGATTATGCCTACCTTGCCGCCGATGTCAAAAGCCGGGACTTCTTCCAACAAATATGCCATGGACGGATGCTCATACGCATTGTATTGCACTTCGTAATCGCCGTCGTCGTTTTTGCCGAATCCTATAATTTGGTCATAGTTGTTAGAGACGTTGCCTTCGCCGTCCTTATGCTCGTAAGAGTTATCGAAAATCAACGGATCGACATTATTGTACGGATTTTTGGGATCAGTCATCGGATCGCGCAGATCTATTTCGTTGCCCTCGGAGTCAAGGACAGGTTCTTCCGCCTTATACTTCGGATTGGAGACCTTGACGTACATGTTGCTTAGCAAATAGTTGCGCTTGATGCGTACGGACTCGCGGTCGTGAGGATTGTTTGCTATCATATCCGTCAATATCTTAAGGTCATCTTCAGGCAACCTTAACAGGATATTGATGACAAAACCGTAACTATTTTCTGCGCCCGTAATGTCGGGATTAAAATATGTTCCGCCGAGGTTGCTGCCAAGCGCGCTCGAATAAGCGGTGTCGGAAGCGGCAAAGCTTTCTTCGTTGCGCTTGATCGTCGCGTCGTACTCAAGTTGGATATCGCCTTCTATATTCTTGTTGAACTGCTTCAGCGCTTCAGCTCCTATCATTCTCTCCAATCTGGTCGTCAACAGGGACTCTTTTTGATTGTTGACATAATAGTCATAGCACTCATTCGGCGTTTTTTTGTAAAGATTCTTTGTGAGATTGTTTTTGAGTGTGGTAAGCCCTTCGCGAATGTAATCTTTGAGCATATCGTCGCGATTTTCGCCTTCGTCCACTTTTATGTCATCGACAAAATCCTCCTCTTTAAACTCTTCGAAGAATTCGTCTACGGTATAATCGAAAAATTTCTTTTCAAACGTTTCGCCCTCCGCAAAGTTGTGCTCCGGGTCATAATCGTCCTCTTCCTCTTCTTCGGGCATGACTGTGCGCGGAGCGGTATATTCCACCCACTTGGCATGAAGCGTCATATCCTCGGCAACGGGAGCGTCGAAATCCCATTCATCGCCGTCGCAGTTTGCATCGGCATACCAACCATAGAAGGTATATCCGTCCTTGGTGGGTTCCGTAGGTTCCTTTGCCTTCTTGTTGCGCTGGAGCTTTTGCTTTGTCACCTCGCTGCCGCCGTTCGATTCATAGCGGACGGTCACGGCGTCGGTGATTTCCTCGTCGCCGTCGTCATCGTCGGAGACATCGTCCGTGGTGCCCGAATTGTAATTGTCGTCGGTAATATCCTCTTGTATGAGAGTCTTCAAAGAATTTTTGAGGCTCTCGTTGGAATCTTTGATGGCCTTATTGTTTTCACTGTCCGAGAGCAACGTGCCGATATCGCTCGGGATCCCTTCCAGCCCTTTGAGCTCGGATACTCGCGCCTTTGCATACAACACAAGCAACTTTTGTTGTGCCAATGAACGCAAAATATAATCCGCCGCCTCTTCATAACTCATGCCATAATAGTTATTGTAATAATAGGCATAGCTGTCAAAACTGGACTTGAGTTCGAACTTGTAGACGTAATCCTCCTGCCCCTCGTATTTGACAGTGGCGACCTTCTGCAACATATCGCGCTCGTCATTCCTTGTGATAATCGCGTCGCAACCTACAAACACCGTCACGCTTATGGCGAGCAACAGTATGAGTGAAATTGCAACAATAAGCTTCTTCTTCATCATCTATCTCCATAAAGAAAATATCAATAGTATATCTATTATACACGCGCAATCGCAGGCGCGCAAGCATTTTTTAATGGCAAAAACAATTAAAATACGTTTTAACTTAAAGCATAATAAACGAGCGGCCTCGCGCCGCCCCATAACTTTTCGCGCCGTCAGCGCTCGTATATACTGCACCCGTGGGCGTCTATCGCCACTATTACCGGAAATTCCTCCACTTCAAAGCGATATACTGCCTCTGTCCCAAGTTCGGGATAAGCCACAAGTCGAGAACTCTTTATTGCGTTGGCATACAGCGCGCCAGCGCCGCCGATCGCAGCAAAATACACTCCGCCCGTCTCGCGTATCGCCTCGTATACGTTCTCCCCTCTGTCACCCTTGCCTATGGTCGCCGCTACCCCTTGCCTGTACAGCGTGGGAGCATAGGCATCCATACGAAAAGATGTCGTCGGACCGGCCGATATGGGTTTGCCGTTCCGCATGCACGGACCGACATAGTAAATCGTTTGTCCCCTGAGCTCGAAAGGCAACGTATCGCCCGCTTCGATCGCCTTCGTCAGTCTCAGATGAGCCGCATCGCGCGCCGTAAAAAGAGCGCCGCTCAAACGACAATAGTCGCCGGCTCTCAGACGGGACAGTTCTTCGCCGTCAAACGGCATGGACAAATGTTTGAACATCGATCCCATCATAGCTTTGCCCTCCCAATACGCACGGCGTTGCATTGTATATTTACGGCAACGGGCAAGGCGGATATATGCGTCGGGTACTTGCCTATATGCACCGAAAACGCGGTCGTGTCGCCGCCGAAGCCTTGCGCCCCTATCTTAAGCGCGTTGATTCGCGCTAAAAGCTCCTCTTCCATATTGGCAAGTGTCGGGTCGGCGGAGCGCACGCCTACGTCGCGCAAAAGAGCCTTTT
>CANREO010000006.1 GCA_947629635.1 uncultured Clostridia bacterium | reverse complement strand
GGCAAGGAAGGCGGCGGCAGCAGCTGACGTCATACTTCACGTGTTGGATAAAACCTGCCCCGACATTGAGCCGGAACCTCCTTGCGGAGTTTTGACTTTCGATGTATACAATAAGTGCGATTTGGGCGGATTTGCAATTCCCAAGAAGGCAAATTCCTTTGCGGTCAGCGCGCGTACGCACGAAGGCGTGGAAAATTTGGCTCACGCCATTGCCGCGCTGTGTACGGAGAGCGAGGACGGCGAGATAATCACCAATCAAAGGCACATTTCGGCATTGTTTAGGGCAGAAAAGGCACTTGAGAGCGCTCTTGAAAATATAGATAATAATACAGTGGATTGTATCCTTGTGGATCTGAATGCAGCATATGACGCGCTCGGAGAGATCACCGGGAAGACAGCCACGGAGGACATAGTAAACGGCATTTTTGCCAATTTTTGCGTAGGAAAATGACGCAACATTATGATGTAGTTGTGATCGGCGGCGGTCACGCCGGAACAGAAGCGGCACTTGCCGCGGCAAGACTGAATATGAACACACTCATGCTGTGCTCGGATTTCGGTACTGTCGCAAATATGCCGTGCAATCCGGCCATCGGCGGCACGGCAAAAGGACATCTCGTCAGAGAAATCGACGCGCTCGGAGGTCAGATGGGGCTTACGGCGGACGGGGCGCTTTTGCAAATGAAGATGCTCAATTCCGCAAAAGGGCCGGCCGTATATTCGTTGCGGGGACAGGAAGATAAGGCGTTGTATCACAGCCTCATGCTTGATGTGTTAAAAAAGCAGAGCGGACTTACGCTAATTGACAGCGAAGCGGTTGAGATCGTCGCCGAAAACGGAAAGATATGCGGTGTGAAAACCGTGGATTTTTATGTGGAATGCAAGGCGGCGGTACTTGCCACAGGAGTTTTTTTAAACAGCAAAATTATCATTGGGGAAAGCGTGATCGACGGCGGTCCGGACGGATTTGCGTCCGCAAAACGTCTCTCCTCCGCCTTGATCGACCTCGGATTGCCGATGAGACGTTTTAAGACGGGGACCCCGGCGCGCATTTTCAAGGACAGTATAGATTTTTCCAAAATGCAAATTCAGCGAGGTTATACCGCAGACAGATTTTCGTTTATGACGGAAAACTCTACTTTTGTCGAAGAGCCGTGTTATCTTACGTATACCAACCCGAGAACGCATGAAATAATTGAGAGAAATATCGGCCGAAGTCCGCTTTATAACGGGACGATAGTCGGGGTGGGCCCGAGATATTGCCCGTCCATAGAGACAAAAGTCATGACCTTCCGAGACAAACTTCGCCATCAGATATTTGTAGAACCCGAGGGCGTCGGGAGCGACGAAATGTATATACAGGGTATGTCTACGTCGTTGCCGAAAGACGTTCAGGAGGAAATGTATCGCTCCGTCGAGGGGCTTGAGAATTGCAGGTTTGCAAAGTACGGATACGCTATTGAATATGATTGTCTGGATCCTCTTTCGCTCTACCCGTCGCTTGAAAGCAAGCATATTGATGGGCTGTTCGGCGCGGGGCAGATCAACGGAAGCAGCGGATACGAAGAGGCTGCGGCACAGGGCATAATCGCCGGCATAAACGCTGCGAGAAAGGTTCAAGGCAAAGCGCCCGTGGTTTTGGGCAGGGATCAGGCGTATATCGGCGTGCTCATAGACGACCTTGTGACAAAGGGAACAAACGAGCCGTATCGCATGATGACTTCGCGCGCGGAGCATCGCATACTTTTGAGGCAGGACAACGCAGACATGCGTCTTACTCCGATAGGCTACAAAATAGGATTGGCGACAGAAAAAAGATATGAGAGGCTTTGTCAAAAGAAAAAACGTATTGACGCAATTTTGAATTGCGCGAACATGCGAGTGGATAGGGCGCGTGCGGAAGAGCTGCTTAAAAGACTGGGCGAAACGATGCCTCAAAAGGCGCCCACTTTCGGCGAATTGTGCAGGAGACCGGTCGTGACCGCGACGGATATGGCGGAATTTGTAAACTTCGAGGGAGACAGACAGGCGCTTGAAGCGGCGGTGATAGAGATCAAATACGAGGGATATCTGAAAAAGGAATTTGCAGCTGTCAAAGAGGCGCGTCGGCTTGAGGAAAAACTGATCTCCGCCGACTTTGACTATTCTTCGGTAAAAGCGCTGAGGGTAGAGGCGAGGCAAAAGCTTTCCGCAATAAAGCCGTTAAACCTGGGACAGGCGTCGAGGATATCGGGAGTCTCGCCCGCGGACATAGCGGTTTTGATAGTTGCGCTGAAAAATAAGTAAAAATTTGATATCATTTTTTGCAAATTACAAAAAATGCGAGCAACTAAATGCATTTTTTAAAAAAGTCGGTTAGATAACCGCTTTTTTATTTTACGATGTTTTAAACGGGGCTTTTTTCATTGCATTTTTTGCACAAATTAAAGATTTGCAACTACAAAATCGACAAATTTGCATTAAAGTTAAAATAATTTATGGCATATTTGTTAAGTAAAAACCTCGTTTTTTAAGTTTTTGCAAAAAAACTTACAAAAAACCCTTGACTTGCATATAATATAGTGATAATATGTTAATGACGAAAGCGAAAACGCTTTCATAAACAGCTCATAATTTTCCCCCTTATTATAGCGAGCGGCTTTGGGTGTGTACCTGAGGCCGTTTGCATTTTTTATATCAAGACTGTGCTCCGAACGTTTTCGCGCTTCAAATTTTGATAAATTGCCATTTTTGTTTGACATAGAGTATAAAGAATGAGTATGATATAAAAAATTTATATTTATAGGTGGCGCAATGGCGAACTATTTTGACGAGCCGTCCAGAACTTTCAGCGAGTATTTGCTCATACCCGGTTATACGGACGAGAATTGCATTCCGCAAAACGTATCTTTGAAGACTCCTTTGACCAAATTCAAAAGGGGAGATGAGCCTGCAATATCCCTCAACATTCCTCTTGTGTCGGCTATCATGCAGTCCGTATCCAACGACACGCTTGCGATCGCTCTTGCCAAAGAGGGCGGAATAAGTTTTATTTACGGCTCGCAGAGCATCGAGGACGAGGCAAATATGGTGCGCAGGGTCAAGAGTTATAAGGCCGGATTTGTGGTGTCCGACAGCAACCTGACTCCCGAAAGCACGCTCGCAGACGTGCTCGAACTTGTTGAGAGAAAGGGGCACAATACGATTGCCGTCACCGATGACGGCAGCGCGTGCGGCAAATTGCTCGGCATAGTGACAAGCAGGGATTATCGCATAAGCCGCATGAGCCTCGACCTTAAAGTGAAAGATTTCATGACGCCTCGCGAAAGACTGGTCACCGCTCCTAAGGACACGACGCTTGCCGAGGCCAACGATATAATATGGGATCATAAACTCAACACTTTGCCTATTGTGGATGATGATGACAATTTGATGTATCTCATTTTTCGCAAGGACTATGACGCGCACAAGGCGCATCCGAATGAGTTGCTTGATTCAAGCAAAAGATATATTGTTGGCGCTGGCATAAATACGTTGGACTATGAAAAACGCGTGCCGGCGCTTGTAGAAGCCGGGGCGGACGTCCTGTGTATAGATTCAAGCGAGGGCTACACCGTGTGGCAAAAGCGTACGCTGGATTTCATTCGCGCCAAATACGGCGACAAAGTGAAGGTGGGCATCGGAGGCGGTTCGATTTGCATTACGCGCGAAACAAAAGGCATAGGCAGAGGGCAGGCGACCGCCGTCATCGAGGTCGCCAAAGCGAGAGACGAATATTTTGAAAAGACAGGTATATATATCCCAATATGCAGCGACGGCGGCATAGTGCATGACTATCATATGACGCTTGCGCTCGCTATGGGCGCGGACTTTTTGATGCTCGGCAGATATTTTGCCAGATTCGATGAAAGCCCGGGCAACAAACTCAATCTCAACGGCAATTATGTCAAGGAGTATTGGGGCGAGGGTAGCAATCGCGCACGCAATTGGCAGCGCTACGATTTGGGCGGCAAGCGTGGGCTCAGCTTCGAGGAAGGCGTGGACAGTTACGTGCCCTATGCCGGCAGTTTGAAAGACAACGTTCAGCGCAGTTTGCATAAGGTCAAGTCCACTATGTGCAATTGCGGAGCAATCACATTGGAGCAATTGCACAAGTGCGCCAAGATGACGCTTGTGTCCGCCACGAGCATTGTAGAGGGCGGTGCGCACGACGTGATACAAAAAAATACTTCCCATCTTCCCATATAATTGACGTCTGATGTAAAGGACGGGTCTCCCCGTCCTTTTTTATTAAGGAAATTTTTGCGGCGTAGATATAAGCACGAATATAATATTTAATAAGTGTATTTTGAAAGATCAAGTGCTGTTTAGGAATAAAATCGAGATGTCGAGCAATGCTATATCGGAGGTGATTATGCAAACGAAAAGGTTTAAATCGATACTTTTTTCCTGCATTGCCGCTATCGCGATATGCGTCACGGCATCTCTTGCTTTTGTGCCCGACGAATGCGCGAGAGCAAAGGATTTGTACTCCGTTTTGACGCCCCAGATCATAGAGATTTATGAGCGCGAGATCGCGGGCGAAGCAATTTTGAGCAATATATCCGAGGCGCAACTCAAGAAGGCGGCCGAGAGAGTCGGCGTAAGTTTGCAGAAATATCGCGCGCTTTGCATCGTGCAGGATCTGGGCGCGAGAGTGGGTGAAAGTTATACCGTCGGCGAGCTTGCCAAGATGAAAGAATTGAAATTGCTTATCACGGCGAAGGCCATTGCGGACGCCTATTTTAATACGCTTTCCGAGCAAAGGCAGGCAGAACTGAAGGAGATGTTGAAGCAGGCGCTTGCGGCTTGAAGTCGAAATTTGTAAAAAATAATTTGCGGCTTTTCCTATTTGCTTGAAATATTATATGCGGAGTGATATACTCTTTTTCGGAGGAGTTCATGGACGCAGAAAAATTAAATTTTTTGGCCGCCAAGGCTAGGCAACTGCGCGACGACGCTATCGAAACGATCGGCACTTTCGGCGTGGGACACATCGGCGGAGTGATGTCCGTCATGGACGCTTTGACGGTCATTTATTATTCGAAAGCAAAAAATTTGGATCCTAAAAATCCTCGCAAAAAGGATAGGGACAGAATCATCATGTCCAAGGGACACGCCGGTCCGGCAATGTACGCCGTACTTGCGGATTTGGGTTATTTTCCGAGAGAGTGGTTGCATACGCTAAATCTCAACGGCACAAATCTTCCTTCGCATTGCGACATGAACAAAACTCCCGGCATAGATATGACGGCAGGTTCTTTGGGACAGGGATTGTCCGTTGCGGTGGGCATGGCTGCCGCTGCGAAACTCGACGGCAATCCGGCTACTATCTATTGTATTATCGGCGACGGCGAGAGCCAAGAGGGTCAAATATGGGAGGCTAGTATGTACGCGGGTTCCCATAAACTTAACAATTTGATCGTTTTACTTGATTACAACAAAATGCAATTGGATGGCGCTTTGAAGGATATAAACGATCTTGCTCCGGCCGCGGACAAGTGGAGATCTTTCGGCTTTTACGTGCAGGATATAGACGGACATGACCTCGAAGCCATTTCCGACGCAATCGATAGGGCGAAGGCGTCCGACAGGGCGAATATGATCGTGCTGAATACCGTAAAGGGGAAAGGCGCGCGCTTCGCGGAAGAGGCGTCAAATTGCCATAGTATGACCATCACCGAGGAAATGTGGCGCAATGAGACGGGGAGGAAAGCATGACGGACGATAGAGAAATAAGACAGACGCTCGCAAGCGCGCTGGTTGAAGCCGCAAAATCCGACGACCGTATCGTCGTATTGGACGCGGACCTCATGAGTTGCCACGCCACAAAGTGTTTTAAGGAAGCGTTTCCCGACAGATTTTTCAATGTCGGGATCGCCGAGCAAAATCTTATAGGCATGGCCGCCGGAATGGCGACTATGGGCAAGATACCCTTTGCTTATAGTTTTGCTCCTTTTGCGACGCGCAGATGTTATGACCAGATATTTATTTCCGTAGCATATAGCGGACTCAACGTCAAGATCATAGGAAGCGAGCCGGGCGTTGCTGCCGAAGCAAACGGAGGCACACATATGCCTTTTGAGGATATGGCGCTGATGAGAGCGGTGCCCAAGATGATATGTTTCGAGCCCACGGACGCTACGATGATGCAAAAGGCGTTGCCCCAGATCATAGACCATGACGGGGCTGTGTATGTGCGCATGTTCCGCAAAAAAGCTGCAAAAATATATGACGAGAGTTTGGACTTTAAGCTTGGCAAGGCCAATATGCTTGCCGACGGAGATGACGTAACGCTTGTCGCAAGCGGTATTATGGTTGAAAGAGCTTTACAGGCAGCGGAGGCTTTGCATGCAGACGGTTTCAGCGCGCGCGTATTGAATATGCATACTTGGAAACCCGTTGATGTCGACGCGCTGCGCGCGGCGGCGGAAAGGACGGGCGCTATCGTCACATGTGAAAATCATAATATATACGGTGGTTTGGGCAGCGCGGTCGCGGAAGTCATAGTTCGCGAGCACCCGGTGCCCATGAGACTTGTCGGCATAAAAGACGAGTTCGGACAGGTCGGCAAAAACGCGTATTTAAGCGAGGTATACGGCATCACGGCAAAGGACGTGTACGAGGCGGCAAAAGACGTAATTTCCGTAAAGTAGATCTAAAAAAAATATAAAAATCAGGCGTTGGATCCCACGCCTGTTTTTTTATCGACTATTCAAATATATTAATCTCTATGCGATAGCGGAAAATAATGTGGCAAAAAACGAAACATAAAATAGGACAAGCAAAACGATGACGATTGTCTCGATGGAGCCGATAACGATTCCGGCGATCGCAAGCCCTTTTCCCCTTCCGTTATATACGGTTTTGGCCTTGTGCAACGCAACCGCAGAAACGATCAATCCTATGATCGCAAAGAAGAAAGAGAGTATAAAGCCTACAATTGCCAAAGTGTTTTCTCCATTGGAGGTTTGGGGCGCTTGTGCTGTATCCTGCGTTTGATTTTTGACGGGAAATCCACAAGTGGGGCAAAATGACGCGCTATCCGGGATTTCAGTGCCGCATTTATTGCAATACATAAATAATAATTACCTTCTTTTTTTCTAAATTATATTTAGAAATTTACATTTTGTCAATATATGTTTAAATAAAAGGGATTTTATGATTATCGAGCGAAAAAACGGAGCGCCTTTCGGCGCTCCTCGTAAATAATCAATGCACGCTGAATAGCACGTCGCCGTAAGTCGGCATAGGCCAATAGGATTTGGCTACGTTGAGTTCCATCTCGTCGCAAGTCTTGCGCAGCGCCGCCATTGCCGGAATGACTTCGTCGCGATAGCATTCGCCGCCCAATCGGTTGTCGCCGAGCTTATGCGCTTTTTCCACGGCTTTTTCCAGTGTCTGTACTCCTTGTCGCGCATTGTGGATCAACGCCGCCAGGTCTTTTACTATCTCGCATTCGTCATCTGCAGGCAAATGGATAGCAGCGGCATTTTTTGCTGCCTTTGCCACATCTCCCTTATAATTTATCGCTGCCGGAATTATCTCCATTTTTGCCATATCAATCATCGTCATAGCTTCTATATGCAGCATGCGGCAATAGTTTTCAATGTAGATTTCCTGTCTGGAGCGTAGCTCTGCTTCGGTAAAGACGCCTTGCGAGGTAAATAATTCGATATTTTTAGGAGACGTAAGCAAGGGTAGCGCGTCGATTGTGGACGGCAGATTGAGCAAGCCTCTGCGCTTCGCCTCCTCCACCCACTCTTCGGAATAATTATTGCCGTTGAAGATGATCTTGCCGTGCTCGTGCATCACGCGTTTTATGATATTTGTGATGCATGCGTTGAAGTCGTCTGCCTTTTCAAGCTCATCCGCAAACTTTTGAAATTGTTCCGCCATGATCGTATTGAGCACAAAATTGACGCTCGCGATAGATTGAGAGGAGCCCGGCATGCGGAATTCGAACTTGTTGCCCGTAAATGCAAACGGTGACGTACGATTGCGGTCGGCGGAGTCCATGGCGAATTTGGGTAGAACGTGGACGCCGATTTTTACGTCGCATTTCGCGCGACGGGAATATTCTCTACCGTCTGCGATCGCTTGCAATATTCCCGTGATCTCGTCGCCCAAATACATGCTTACGATTGCCGGGGGAGCCTCGTTCGCGCCCAACCTATGGTCGTTGCCGGCGGACGCTACGGATATGCGCAACAGGTCCTGATGCTCGTCTACGGCAGCTATGACCGCTGCGACGATCAATAAAAATTGAGCATTGTCCTGAGGGCTTTTGCCCGGCTCGAACAAGTTGTGCCCGAAATTGGTGCACAGAGACCAATTGTTATGTTTACCGCTACCGTTTACGCCGTCAAACGGCTTTTCATGCAAAAGGCAAGTCATTCCGTGCTTTGCCGCCACCTTTTTCATGATTTCCATTGTCAACTGATTTTGGTCTGACGCGACGTTGACTGTCGTATATATCGGGGCAAATTCGTGTTGGCCGGGAGCGACCTCGTTGTGTTTGGTTTTTGCAAGTATACCCACCTTCCAAAGCTCTTCGTCAAGTTCTTTCATAAACTTGACTACTTTCGGTTTGATCGCGCCGAAGTAATGGTCGTCAAGTTCCTGACCCTTTGGAGGGCGCGCTCCGAAAAGCGTCCTTCCGGTATAAAACAGATCCTTGCGCTTTTCAAAAACCGATTGCTCTATCAAAAAATATTCCTGTTCGGGGCCTACCGTCATATTGAGGCGCTCGGTTTTTCTGCCAAACAGATGCAAAAGTCTTAAGCCTTGTCTGTTCAGCGCCTCCATGGAGCGAAGCAGGGGGGTCTTTTTGTCGAGAGCGTCGCCGTTATAGCTGCAAAATGCCGTCGGAATGCACAAAATCCCGTCCTTTATAAAAGCGTATGAAGTCGGATCCCATGCGGTATAACCTCTTGCCTCGAAGGTGCTGCGAAGGCCGCCGCTGGGAAAAGAACTTGCGTCGGGCTCGCCCTTTATAAGCTCCTTGCCGCTTAGCTCCATTATTACGCCGCCGGAGTTTGTGGGAGCAATAAAACTGTCATGCTTTTCGGCGGTAATGCCCGTGAGCGGTTGGAACCAATGCGTAAAGTGCGTCACGCCCTTTTCCACAGCCCAATCCTTCATGGCGTTTGCAATTACGTTTGCAGTGTCCAAAGAAAGGGGCAAATCGTTTTCACAGCAGTGCCTCAATTCCCTGTATGTCTCTCTCGGCAGGCGTTTTGCCATCGCTCTGTCATCGAAGACCATGCTACCGTACAGATCCGACATCATCATAATGGTGTGCTCCTATAATTTTTTTACAGTCCATATTATATGCTTCTGTAAAAAAAATGCAAAACGATTTGCGCAAAAAAATGAAAAAATTTTTGTAAATTTTATATTCCATGAATAAATTTAAATAAAAATACAGTTTAATGCATAAATTGCGCATAAAATCGATAATTTCGGTTATAATTATAAATTTTTACAAATCTTAATAAATACGGATTTTCGATTTTTACGTTCGGTTTTTAAGCGATAAAATCAAATTATACTCAAAGAAAAATAAATTTTGTTCATTCGCAAAAAGACGGCGAAGTTTTGAGAGTCACGTTTTTGACGCGTAAAACATAAAATAATAAATTTAGGATTTTTGCCGAAAGTCACGTATATATTTATTGATAAGCAATATATATATCGATATTGTTTGTATCCATATACAAAGAGGGCGGACGTGGGTCAAGGATTTACTCCCGAATTTATGGAGGAATTGAAATATAAATGCGATATTGTGGAGATCATATCGCAATATGTGCCTTTGCAGAAAAAAGGGGGCAGATATTTTGGTTGTTGCCCTTTTCACAATGAAAAAACGCCGTCTTTTTGCGTAAATCAATCTTCCGGATTTTATCATTGCTTTGGTTGCGGCGCCAGCGGCGATGTCGTAAAATTTATCATGGAAATAGAGTCGCTTAGTTTCGTCGACGCGGTGAAATATCTCGCCGACAAGGTCGGCCTCCCTCTTCCCGAGTTGAAATTCGACCCCCATTATACCGAAAAGAAAGAGTATAAGGAAGTGTTGAAGCAGCTTATGAAAGATGCCGCTAGGCATTATCGCAACAATTTGCTTGACGAAGATAAGGGCAAGGCGGCGAGAGAATATTTGATGGGACGCGGCATCAACGACGATGTTGCTAAGATGTACGGGATGGGACTGGCGCTGGACGCCGACGTTTTGCCGGGATATCTGAGGCGTAAGGGATATAAACTTGACGATTTAAAGGCGTGCGGAATAATAGCGAGCACGACCAATCCTCAAGACGCTTTCGCGCATCGCATAATCGTGCCTATCATCAACGGCATGAATGAGGTAGTGGCTTTCGGCGGCAGGATATATCGGCCCGAAGAACTTAAGAGAGACAATATTGGCAAATATATAAATTCGACAAACACTCAACTTTTCGACAAAGGCCGCATTGTTTACGGAGTCAATTTTATAAAGCATGACAGAGATCTCAAGGCGCTTGCTCAGCGAGAGCTTCTGCTTGTAGAGGGATATATGGATGTAATATCCCTGGGCGCCGTAGGTATACGCAACGCGGTGGCCGGCATGGGCACGGCGCTTGCCGACGGACAGATAAGAGAATTGAAGCGCATTACGGACAGAGTGTACGTGTGTTATGACGGCGACAGAGCGGGGAGAAACGCCACCGTAAAAAATATAGACGCAATTGCCGCAAGCGGAGTAGAAGTCATGGTAGTTTCGCTTGAGGACGGCAAGGATCCGGATGAGACTGTGCGCGAAAAGGGCAAAGAGGGCTTTTCGGAGCGCGTTGCCGCGGCGCTTCCGATTTTGGAATACAAGCTTAAACTTTGCGAAGACGCATATGATCTAAATACCGTCGATGGGCGCGCAAAATACGTCAAAGCGGCAGGGAAAGTGCTTAAAACGATAGATGATCCGGCCGAAAGAGAAGTTTATTGCTCGATTGTGTCCAAAAACAGCGGAGTATCCAAGGAGACAATATACGCACAAACGGAGCAATTGCAGACGGTGACGCCTATAAAGCATGATGAGCCGGCGAAGAAAGCGGATAAATATTTGCGCGCCGCGCGCTTTGCGCTCAATCGTATTATGACTGACGCGCCATATGTCGATCTTGACGTGATCAGCGAGCATTGGTTTGCGGAGGATGTGCACAGAGAGATAGTCAAATATGCCAAGACCAGACCCAAGGGCAATTTCAACGTGGGCATTATGTATGACGATATCTCATCTGAAGAGGTCGACAAAATCCTGGACGCGGAGACGGAGCTTGCGGACGAACAGCAAGATAAATTGCATTATGAAGCGTGTTTGACGATACTGGCAAACGCCTATCTGGACGCAAAGCTAGAAGAATTGAAAAAGAAATACGCGTCGATAGGCGACCCTGCCCAAAGAAGGGATATCTTGCTGAAAATCACAGAAATTCAAAAGAAATATAAATCCGTGCAATTGAGCGACAAGCTTTTAAGCGAGGAGGAGAAATGGACAGAGATCAATTATTGAAAGCGGAAATCGAAAAGATAATCGCCGCATGTAAGGACAAGGGTTCCGTGCGCGAGGACGAGATCATGGCTAAACTGGAGCACTTAAACGCCACGGCAGAAGACATGGAGGTGGTGTTTGACGCTCTCAACAACGCAAATATCAAGGTGGAAGAACCGCAAGAGGACGACGTAGAACTTGATAAGATAATAGACAGTTCCATCGACGATTCGGTAAAAATTTACCTAAAAGAAATAGGCAAAGTACCCCTTCTCACTGCCGAGCAGGAGATCGAACTGGCAAAGCGTATGGAAGAAGGCGACGAAGAGGCCAAGGGGATACTGAGCGAGGCTAATTTGCGCTTGGTTGTATCCATCGCAAAGAGATACGTCGGCAGAGGCATGCAGTTTTTGGATCTCATACAAGAGGGCAACCTCGGGCTTATGAAGGCTGTTGAAAAGTTCGATTATACAAAAGGCTTCAAATTTTCCACATATGCGACGTGGTGGATAAGGCAAGCAATAACGCGCGCCATAGCCGACCAGGCAAGGACGATCCGCATCCCCGTACATATGGTTGAGACCATAAATAAGCAGGTGCGCGCAACCAGACAACTGTTGCAAAAACTGGGAAGAGAGCCCTCTCCCGAAGAAATAGCCGAATATCTCAACGTTCCCGAGGAGCGCGTGCGCGAGATCCAAAAAATTGCGCAAGATCCCGTTTCGCTCGAGACGCCTATCGGTGAAGAGGAGGACAGCCAACTTCGCGATTTCATTGAGGACAATACTGCGCTCTCCCCGAGCGACGTCGCAGAGAGCAATATGTTGAAAGAGCAGCTTATTCAGGTGCTAAATACATTGACTCCGCGCGAAGAAAAAGTGTTGCGTCTGAGATATGGCCTCGACGACAGTCATCCGCGTACCCTTGAAGAGGTCGGCAAGGAATTCAACGTCACGCGTGAGCGTATACGCCAAATAGAAGCAAAGGCTTTGCGCAAGTTGCGCCACCCGAACAGACTGAAGAAACTCAAGGATTTTGAATGATGCCGATAAGACTGGACAGTAGGCTAATGCATATTGCCGCGCTTGTGCGCGGAGGCTCCGTAGCGGATGTCGGGTGCGATCACGGAAAACTCGGCTACTATCTCATAAGCACGGATAGAGCCAAACGCGTGATAGCCACCGACATAAGCGCGCCCAGTCTTAAAAAAGCAGAAGAACTGTTTTATATAAACGGAGTAAACAACCGTGCCGAAACAAGACTCGGAGACGGCCTGAAACCGATAGACGACGGAGAGGCAGACATCATAATCATTGCCGGACTCGGAGGCGACGTCATATCTACGATTCTGAAGAGCGCGTACGACGAGGGCAAGCGATATGAAAGTTATATACTTTCGCCCAATACACATCCCGAAAAAGTGCGCCGTATCCTCTGCGAAATAGAGCAAGAGATAGTGGATGACGCGATGGTCAAAAGCGGCGGAAAATACTATACGGTCATAAAGTCGCAAAGAGGGAAACAAGAGTTGGACGAAATGCAACAGTTGTTCGGCGCATTTTATGACAGAGACGTAGTATTTGCGGAACGCGCCGAGCGCGAACTCGAGTTTATAAATAATGCGCTCAAAGAAAACAATTCGGCGCTACAATTGATGGAAAGAAAGCAAATGCTTGAATCGGCGCTTAAGATGTGCAAAAAGAGGGGATAAAGTATGAAAATATCAGAAGTGATCGAGATATTGGAGCGGTTTGCGCCGCCCACTTCAGCAGAGGAGTGGGACAGAGTGGGGCTGATGATAGGGGATCCCGATAGAGATTGTTCTACTGTAAGCGTCGCATTGGATCTGACCTCCGAAGCGCTGGAAGACGCCATAAGAGAGGGCGCGGAGCTTATCGTCACGCATCATCCTTTTATCTGGGACGCGCTTGAGCGCATTGACACGAGAGACGCAAGGGGCAAGATGATCGCCGCGCTTATCAAAAACGGGATATGCGTATACTCCATGCACACAAATCTCGATATGGCGCAAAACGGACTCAACGCAACTCTCGCAAAGGCGCTCGGCGGAAAAAATATACGGCTTGACGAAGAAGGATGCGGAGCAGTTTTCGATACGGAAACTACTCTCGGTGCGCTTGCAAAGAGGACGGCGAATGTTTTAGGCGACGACTCCGTGCTCGTCGTGGGCGACTCCGGAGCGCACATTAGCCGAGCATACGTGGTGACAGGCAGCGGCGGAAGCGCCTTTTTGAGGGCAATGACGCTAGCGGACGTCCTCATAACGGGCGAACTTAAACACAATCAATATATTGAGGCCGTAGAGAGGGGCTTCAAGCTTATAGAATTTTCGCATTATTACAGTGAAATAATCGCGCAAGATGTCTTGCGCGAGGCATTGGCCGATACGGGCTTAAAAATAATCAAGGCGGCGCAAAGCTGCCCATTCAGGAGGCTGGAGAACTTATGAAACTCGATAAAATTTTGCAGTATCAGAAAGTGGATCAAGAGTTGATTGCCATTGAAAACACCGTTTCGAAGAGTGAAGAAAGGCAGCGCGTCGCGCTTGCTAAAGCTAAGGTCGAGCAGGCGACGGATATGATCGGCAAACTAAAGAGCGAGGCGGCGGAGTTGCTGTCGGGCTATACCGCGCTGAGGGACAAACTTGACGCCCTCAAAGCGGAACTTGCGGAATTTGACGGTATAATAGACGGCGTACAGGACACCACCGAGGCGGAGCATTATTTGAAACTCGTCACAGCGATATCGGAAAAGATCGCAGCTCTTGAAAAGGAAACGGTCGCGGCGTCTCTCAGAATAGACCAAATCTCGGGGGCATATAAGAAGACATGGGAGCAGGGCGTAAAGGCTACCGAAGTGTTTAAGACGGCCAAAGCGGAATATGACGCGCTTGTCAAGCAATATCAGCCCAAAGTGACGGAGATAAAAGCGGAACTTGAAAAACTCAAGGCAGACATACCTCCGCAGTTTATGAATGTCTATCTCTCTTTGCGCGCCGCCAAAAAGATGCCCGCATTTGTGGCGTTTGATCCTTCGCAAAGCCAGTGCGGCAGATGTTTTATGGAAGTGCCAAACGATACAAAGTCAAAGTTGAGAAACCCGGGAGACTGCGCCGAGTGCCCCAACTGTCGCCGCGTTTTGTACGTTGCGGAAACCTGATGAAAACGTTCGGGCCGCGTTTTAAAATTCGACAGAAGCGAAAACTCGGTGGCTCCGTAAACATAAATAGACATAAACAATTGAAAATTCCGATTATTTATGATATAAAATATATGTTATAAGCAGTAAACAAATAAAGGTGGAGAATATGGAACATTATTTCAATAATCCGGATGTGTATTGCCTGAATGTACAACCGAAGCACGGCGCCGGCTTCCCCTTGGATGAGAAGGGCGAGGCGAAGACAATATCCTTAAACGGCGAGTGGAACTTCAAATTTTATGTGTCGACTACGCTTTTGAATTTGCAACCCGAAAATTGGGATACTATAAGCGTGCCGTCCAATTGGCAATTAAAAGGCTATGACAAGCCCATTTATACAAATATTCGTTTCCCGAAGCCTATAGATTCTCGCCATTGTTCCAAGCCGCACATCGACGAGGCGGAAAATCCTTGCGGCGTTTATATGCGCAAGTTTTCTATCCCCAAACACGATGGCAGCGTACATATCAATTTTGCGGCCAACAGCGGTGCTGAATTATATATAAACGACAATTTCGTCGGATACAGCGAGGACACTTTCGACTATCAAGAGTACGACATAACCTCATTTTTGAAAGATGGCGAAAACGAGGTGAAGATTGTAGTTTTCCGCTACACGACGGGCAGCTATCTCGAGGATCAGGACATGTGGAGATTGTCGGGATTGTTCAGAGATGTCACACTCATATTGTTGCCGCCCGTAAGAATAGAAGATATTTACGCTCGATCCGAACTCGGCGATGACCTGAAAAACGCGACATTGCTTTTAGACGCCAAAGTGAAAAATGTTTGCGACAACGTCACGGAAGACGTAAAAATTGTGGCAGAACTTTTCGACGCCGACGGAAATGTCGCTTGCAAGGCGGAATTTACGCAAGTAGGACTTGACAAAGGCGAAACGCTTCCCGTAAAAATTTCGGAATCCGTAGAAAATATAAGGCTTTGGAGCAGCGAAGATCCATATCTTTATACGCTAAGGGTCACGCTAACGGCAGAACGCGGAAAGACCTCGAAGTTTATGGACATGCGCGAGTTGAAATTCGGGTTCAGAAAGATCGATATAGTGCCGTCGATCGACGGCAAAGAGCCGTATATCAGGTTCAACGGTCAAAAGCTTAAAATTCGCGGCGTAAACAGACACGAATTTCATCCCGATTTCGGACACGCCGTGCCCAAAGAATATACGGAAGCGGATATCTTGTTGCTAAAGCGCAACAACGTCAACAGCATCCGCACAAGCCATTATCCGAATAGCCGTCATTTTTATGAGTTGTGCGACAAATACGGCATTATGGTGATGAGCGAAAACAACTTGGAAACGCACGGCATCGCCACTAAGGTCCCGCGTTCCGACAAGCGTTGGACGGAGCAATGTTGTTGGCGTATGCGCAATATGGTAAGCACATATCGCAATCACCCGTGCATCCTGTTCTAGTCGCTGGGCAACGAAAGCGGAAACGGCAAAGCGTTTGCCGCGATAAAGGAAGCTGCGTTGGAACTTGATACGACTCGTCCCATACACTATGAGCCGGACGCGCATATAAAAGTGTCCGACATAATGAGCGAGATGTACACCAAAGAGGAACAGATGGAGGAAATAGGCAAAAACAAATGCCACATCCATTCTATGGCGCTATGGGCTCCGCTCGGTCATTTGCTTACTCCGCGCATGTATAAGGACAAACCATTTATACAATGCGAATACGCGCATTGCATGGGCAACAGCTTGGGCAATTTTGCGGATTATTGGAAACATTTCAAGGCGCACGACAGACTGTGCGGCGGATATATTTGGGATTTTGCAGATCAAGGCATAAAGCGCATGGACCAAAACGGTTTGCCCGAATATACTTATGGCGGCGATTGGGAAGATACGCCTAACGACGGTACTTTTGCATTCAACGGCATAGTGCGTGCCGACAGGACCCCCAATCCGGCATTTTATGAGGTGAAAAAAGTTCATCAACAGATACAATTCCGTTTGGATGGAGACGGAAAACTTGTCATTGTAAACGAATATTTGTTTACCGATCTCAACAAGTTCGGACTCAGACTCGAGGCATTGGAGGCAGGCAGGGTCGTCAACAGTGTGGAGCAAGATATGCCGTCGGTGCCGCCAATGCAGTCGGCATCAATAGATATTCCCATACAATTGGGCACAAACGGCGAGACGCAATTAAACGTTTACGCGTTTGTCAAAGAGCCTTTCGACGTATATGAAGAGGGGCATGTGCTTGCCGAGGAACAATTCGAAATAAGAGGCTTCGAACCAAAGCATTTTGCCAAAGCCGAGGGGAAAGCGGTGTTTGACGAGGACGGCGCAATAGTGATGGAATGCGGCGCGCTCACTGCTATCGTTGACAAAAACAACGGATTTGTTACATCTATAAAAATCGGAGGGGAGGAAAAACTTTCCGCCCCCATACGGCCGAACTTCTGGCGCGCACAGATAGACAATGACATTTCTCCGCCCGGATTTGTGCAGAGTTTGTTCGGGAAAAAATTCTTCAAAATAAGTTCTGCAAGGCTTGTCAAATCAAATATGGTTTGCAAGGACACCTCTGTGGAAATAGAGTGGACATGCGTGCCGCAATTCTCTTCGATCAAGACCGTATACGAGGCGGGCGAGGACGGATTGCGCGTCTATTTGAAGTGCAAGAACGATTGGTACAGCTTGCCGCGCTTCGGTTTCCGCATGGGACTAAAGACAGAGGACAGCGTCGAGTTTTACGGCAGAGGACCGCATGAAAACTATTGCGACAGAAAAGCGGCGGCAAAACTTGGCGAGTACAGCGGCAAGATCGCGGATTTCGAGCATGACTATCTCGTCCCTCAAGACAACGGAAATCATTGCGACGCCAGATATCTGCGCGTTGGCGGAGAGGGAGGGCTTCGCTTCGAGGCGGAAAACAAGCCTTTCGAATTTTCAGTACACGATTATACGCAGGAGGAGCTTGACGAAGCAACGCATGCCAACAGACTTAAACACGGCGAGTGCATAGAAGTTTGCATTGACGGCGCTCAACGCGGAGTCGGTGGCGACGTCCCGGCGCTTGCATGCACCAAAAAACAATACAAGATATTGCCGTTCAGATATCACGAATTCAGTTTTATCATCAAATAAATGCAGAATGACAATATATAATGAGAGCGGCAAGTTTTGCCGCTCTCATTTTTATATCTTTATAATAAAACGATCATTTGATTTTTTCGATGAGGCTCAGCGCGCGCTTTAATGCGAGTTTGCTGTTCACCTTAAATTGGAAGGGGACGATCGTGTACACCTTTTTGTGCCCTGTGTCGGTGTGGGGTGTTTTGCCGTCGTTGAATTGCGGATCGTCGGGGTCAAGTGGGAGATTTATGCGCAATGAAGTGCCGATAATAGTGATTTTCGCCACTATTTCGCCTGAACGGCGATAAGTGTCGCACTGCTTGCTTATGCGACTCTTTATTGCCGGAGCGCCCTTGGGGACATCCAGAAGCGCGGCTTGCAAAATTGCATACCTTTCTTTCACTATGTCGCTTGAAAGCGCATATTTTTCCGCAAAAGTAAGGCTCTTTCTTGCCGCTTTTTTGGCCATAACTTTGTTGAAATCGAACTTTTTGCCGAGAGAAACGTTTTCTTCGACGTGCGTTTTATGTTGTTGGCGCTTTGGCACTCTGGTGGGCTTGGCGTTCATCTTTTCAAAAGCAGTGGCGCAAGGAAGGGCCATCTGTTTGTCACAGAAGGCGCAATAATCATAACTGCCGCACATGTCGCGGTGATTGTACTCGCTGTCATACCACTTTTTCATATCGAGTTGATATTGCAACTTTTGTTTATCCATAAATCTCCGTTTTGCGGATATTCCGCAATCTATTCATATCAATTTTAAATAATTATATAATGATAATTTGCATTTGTCCAATAAATCGGCCATTATTTTTTATTTTTTTGCATTTTTTATTTGATTTTACAGGTTTAGAATTTTTGTTTTTGAAATTTGTGCGGTTAGAATGTCGATTTATTCAAACTTCGTTTAATATGACGAGTTTTTTAAAGATCGCCGAATTATTTTGTGCCAAATTCGGATGACGATAATTGCATGTGGGGTCATGAGTATATGATTGACTTGAAAAAAAGAAAATGATATAATTTAAAAGCCGATCAACGGCAAACAAATATTTGTTAGGAGGAAGTATGACAAAAAATAAAAAGATCGCAATATCGCTGATAAGCATAGGCTTAGTGTTGATAGTGCTCATGGTCGTTTTACTTTGCGTATTTTTGATCGACAGACCGCATATCGAACTCAACAGCGTAACAGCAGAAAATGCAGGGGGGGGGTACTTAATGGCTTAAGAATAAAGTGGAACACTTCCTGCCATCCCGATAAGGTGGAAATTCAGGTGTCGGTCGCATCTGAAGACGCAAACAGTTATACGATCGTAAACGGCGCCGATATTGCCAAAGGCTATTACGATGTGATCGGATATTATGGCAAAAACAAAATTAAGGTAACGGCGCATTTCAAATCAGCGTCATCCACAAAAGAGATAGAGTATGACAAATATGCGGATGAATATGTTATAGCTCCGCTGATTGCAACGGCTCCGGTAAGCATATTTACCTTAAAATTGAAAGAGATTTCCCAAAATTATACTATTCCTACATTCGTATGGTTGCAAAGAGGGGCCGCATGGGACTATGCCGAGATGCCCGACAATGTCTATTTGATCCCCAATGCGCAAATTTCCGATATTGCGGACGGCGGCTTGATGTATGGCAATACCGCCAAGTGGGTGAAGGAATTGTATGCCATTCATCCCGAATCGCAATTTCATTTTTATTTCAATGATTTTTGGCCGAGCGGCTGGATCGATACGACTTACGGAATAAATTTGCCTAAAGATAAATATGATGTCACGCTTCTGACGGACGGCACGGCGTCGGCGTCTTCATTCGCAAACAACTTTTCCGATCCCGAAACATTTAATGCAAAATACGCCGAACTCTCAAGTCAGTACAAAGATTACGTCGCAGCTGTTAAAGATGGCAGAAAATACAATTTGCCCCATCGTATTTCCGATTATGTCCTTTGCATGCTTAAAGAAGAGCCAAACGTAAAATTGTGGCTCTTAAGAGATTGGATTTCCCTGCCCGGCGCGGAAGCTCAACCCAATGTCGTACAAAGCGAAATAATACAATTGAAGGATAGCGGCAAAATAACCAACGTAAATTTGAATTCGCTTTTGACGGCGCTTTCTTCCGACGAGCAAGCCGCGTTGAAGAAGCTATATAAATTCAGCGACGACATGTTTGAGAAGGCCCAAAAAGAAAATAAAAAAGTTATGGTAATATTGGGCACAAGCCCGACAGGAGAGGCGGATTTTGACGCTTATGTGAAAGCTACGATGGCTTTTTACGGCGATGGATATGTCTACTATTATAAGGGGCATCCCGGCTATCCCGTGGCACAATATCCCGAAAGACTCGAAAACAGAGAGAAACTCGGACTGATCGATGTGGAATCTTCTATTGCAGCAGAGTTGATCTTCTTCTTTAACCCGGATATAGTTACGTCCGGCTACAGTTCTACAACTTTTGAGTCGTTGAGAGACGAACAGGTGGGAGGCATATTTAATACCAAGTTGAACGGCGTGTCAAGCGTTTATGCCGATAAAGTGGATTTTGCGATTTTCAAAGCGGAAGCACAGGATGATAAATACAAATCGTTCGCAAACGATCACGCTTTTGTAATCGAAGTTAAAGATACAAGCAAATATGAATTTGCAATCTACGACGCGCAGAAAGACCAAATAAAGTATTATAAAACGCAAGGCAGCAGTTTTACAGAGGTGACATTGTGATAGAGAGGCGGTGCAAACCGCCTCTTATTTTTGTCTCAAAGTGCTCGAAAAAGGATTATGTGTGTCGCCGCACAAATTTTTACGGGTTTTATGTGTCCCCCGTGGACAGCTCGCAGGGTTTATGTGCCTCCTGCGCGGCAATTTTGGGTATAAAAAAGAGCAGTATTTCTACCGCTCTGTTTTTATTATTGGGATTTTAATTGTTTACTTTTTGGGACGCTCTATTACTTTGATAGAATCAACTTCGCTGGGAGAAATTTCGACATAGTCCCAATCATGGAAATCTCTATATATTCCTAACGCCGACTCATATTCGTCATCATCTCCCCATTCGAAGTTCCACGCATGACCAACAAATTTTGTGCCACTTTTAAGCGTGACTTCGATATCTTTTCTCAGAAAAAACAACAATTCTCTGTCTGTCATGGTTTTACCTCCTATATAATTGTCGGAACGACGTGAGTTCCATACTTCGAATAATGTATCTTAACTGCTTTTGTGACCACCCATTCACCATCATAGTTTTGAGAATAACCAACAATGCTATCCGTCGTCACGATCTCTTGATTATACCATATCCCGGATTTAGGATTTATTCTGAATTCCCCAGGTGGAACTTCTCGAAGTAAGGCACAAATTGACACCGACAGTTGGGATGAATGACGTCATAGCCGTTGTGCAGCGGTTCGAATCCGAAAGAAAAACCGGACTATGCGGTTCGACATAGGCCGGGATTGGCGTTCCCGACGGGATTCGTCGAACAGCGATTGTTAGCCAGCGGCTCAATCGCGTGCAGCATGACCGTGGGTCATGGCAAACGGAGTTTGCGTGCGATTTTACGAGTAAAATCGCAGCGGTTCGAATCCGAAAGAAAAACCGGACTATGCGGTTCGACATAGGCCGGGATTGGCGTTCCCGACGGGATTC
>CANREO010000005.1 GCA_947629635.1 uncultured Clostridia bacterium | reverse complement strand
AAATATAACCGTAGGCACAAGCGCAATAAACATCAAGAATATTGCTCCGAACAAAGTGATGCGGTTGTTTATCTTTCTCAAGAAATCGCTCGTAGGTTTGCCGGCTCTTATGCCGGGTATAAAACCGCCGTATTGCTGAATGTTTTTCGCCACATCAACGGGATTGAATTGTATCTGTGCATAGAAGTAAGAGAATCCAAGAATGAGCAATGCCAACAGTACGTAGTATACCGGAGTGCCCGAACCCATGTATCGCGCATACCATACGGCTGCCGAAGTGTCAGAGAAGAACAGTTGGATGATCATCTGAGGGAACATAAGCAGCGAGGATGCAAAGATGATAGGCATGACGCCGCTTCCGTTTACCCTGATCGGGATATAGGTTGTCTGCCCACCGTACATCTTATTGCCCTTTATCTGCTTGCTGTATTGTACGGCGATTCTTCTCTCGGCACCGTCAATAAAGACGATAAACGCCAATATTGCAACTACAACGAGGAAATAACCCAAGATGTTCCAAATATAAGTCCATTGCTGACCGACAAGTTTGAACGCATGCGCGATCGAACTGCCCGCCGATGACAGAATGCCTATAAAGATGATGATGGACGAGCCGTTGCCTATGCCGTACTCGGTGATCCTCTCGCTCAGCCACATGACCATGGTGCTGCCCGCGACAAGAATAACTATCGTCATAGCCATTGTCAATACGGGCGCCGCGTTTGGGTCGGCTGCTCTGTCGGCTATCTCATATTGGAAGAAAGGCTCTATATTTGCCCTCAACGTAACCACGATACCGATGGCTTGTATGATAGCAAGCACTATTGCAACTATTCTCGTGATCTGCGTCAACTTGCGTCTGCCTTCCTCGCCCTCTTTGGAAAGCCTTTCGAGAGGAGGAATGACAAGCGTCAGGAGTTGCATAATGATAAACGAATTGATAAACGGCAAAATGCCAAGAGCAAACAGCGTCGCGTTTTGCATCGAGCCGCCCGTGATCGCGGAAAGCACTCCCAAAAAGTCGCCTGCGGAACCGAACATATTCTGTATCGACGCAGATGACAATGAAGGGATGGGGATGTAACATCCGATGCGATAAACCAAAATGAGAAGCAGAGTGAAGATGATTTTCACTCTAATCTCTTTTGATTTGAATGCATTTTTCAGCGTTTCAAACATTATAGCACCTCTACTGTGCCGCCTGCCTCTTTAATTTTTTGTATTGCAGACGCCGTAAACTTGTTGGCTCGAATGATCAGCTTTTTTTCAAGTTTGCCGTCGCCGAGAACTTTGAGTCCTCTGGGCTCGACTTTTTTGACAATCTTTCTGTCGACAAGCTCCTGCATGCCCACTGTCGCGCCGTCCTCGAAAACATTGAAAGCATTGAGATTGACAGTGCTGTAAACATGTGCGAATCTCTTGTTGTTGAAACCTATTTTGGGCAACCTTCTGGTCATCGGCATTTGTCCGCCCTCGAAATTGGGACGCACTCCGCCGCCGCTTCTCGCCCACTGTCCTTTATGACCGCGAGTCGAAGTCTTACCCATGCCCGAACCGATGCCGCGACCGACTCTTCTTTCAGGCGTCTTTGCACCATCGGCAGGTTTTATATCATACATTTTCATAGTAGTATCCTCCTCAGATTTCTTCAACCTTTACAAGGTGAACGACCTTGGCGATCTTGCCTCTGACGCAAGCGTTGTCGTTGAAGACTCTCGAATTGCCGATTTTGTGCAAGCCAAGCGCCTCCAAATTTGCCTTGTGCATTTTCAAAATGCCGAACGGGCTTTTGACGAGAGTTACTCTAACTTGCTTTACTGCTTCTTCTTGTTTTTTTCTTGCCATGGTAAACCTCCTTAGTCGCTCACGACGTCCACGCCGCGAAGCTGAGCGATTTCCTCGGCATTGCGAAGGCTCTCAAGCCCTGCGAGCGTAGCTTTCGCGCTGTTGATCGGGTTGTTGGAGCCAAGTGACTTAGTCCTTATGTCTTTGACTCCCGCAACTTCGAGGACCATGCGAACTGCGCCGCCTGCGATGACGCCGGTACCGGGTTCGGCGGGGAGGAGCAATACCTGACCGCGTCCGAATTTGCCTGTCGTCGCATGAGGAATTGTGTTGTCCTTGAGGGAAACAGCCTTGACATTGCGTTTGGCAAGTTGAGTCGCCTTTTCGATCGCTTCGGGAACTTCCGCCGCTTTACCCATGCCGAGACCGACCTTGCCTTGACCGTCGCCTACGACAACAAGCGCGGAGAAACGCATATTTCTGCCGCCCTTAACGGTCTTTGTGACGCGGTTGACTGCGATAAGCTTCTTGGTGAGGCCGTCGTTTTCCTCTCTGTTTCTGTCGTTTCTTCTGTCACGATTATCTGCCATAATTCCTCCTAGAACTCAAGACCGGCTTCTCTTGCGCCGTCTGCCAAAGCTTCAACCCTTCCCGTATAAAGATAGCCGCCTCTGTCAAATACGACTTCTTTGATACCGAGAGCCGTCGCTTTGTTTGCGATTGCCGCTCCGACCGCCTTGGCTGCCTGCGTCTTGTTCATATCCTTGACGTTGACAGCTATATCTTTTTCGAGGGTGGACGCAGCGCAAAGGGTATTGCCCTTTACATCGTCTATGAGTTGTGCATAGATATGATTTGTGCTTCTATATACCGACAGGCGCGGTCTTTCCGCTGTACCTTCGATCTTTTTGCGCACTCTTGCGTGACGGATGATTCTGTCTTGATTTTTATCCAATTTCTTAATCATAGTCTCACCTCATTACTTCGTGGCTCTCTTGCCGACCTTCTTCACAACGACCTCGTCCTTATAGTGGATGCCGTAGTTGTGATAGGGCTCTACAGGCTTGATCGCCTTGATTGTAGCGGCTTCCTGTCCAACCAGTTGGCGATCGATGCCTTTTACGACGATCTCCAAAGGAGCGGGTTGCGCAAAAGTGATCCCCTCGGGAGCCACAACGTCCACAGGATGCGAAAAGCCGATATTCATCGTCAGCTTGTTGTTGCCGGTGAGTGTGACTTTATAACCTACGCCCGCTACGATAAGCGACTTCTCGAAACCTTTTGTGACGCCGACAACCATGTTGTGGATGAGCGCACGATAAAGGCCGTGAAGCGCGCGATGATTCTTGTCGTCGGAATGACGCTTGCACACGATATGACCGTCTTCAAGCACTACATCGATGGATTTATCTACCTTTTGCGTCAACTTTCCGAGAGGGCCTGCAATGGTGATGAGGTTGTCATTATTTTCAAATGTGACGCCTGCCGGAATGGCTATTGGCGCTCTGCCTATTCTTGACATATTCCGCCTCCTTACCAAATGTACGCCAGCACTTCGCCGCCGATGTGCTGAGCCTTGGCTTCCTTGTCGGTGAGTATACCCTTAGATGTGGACAGAATGGCAATACCCATTCCGTTGAGCACCTTGGGCAGATTATCGACACCGGCATAGACGCGAAGACCGGGGGTTGAGACTCTCTTCAGACCCGTAACAACTTTTTGATTTTTGTTGGGAGCATATTTCAAGACGATATGGATGGTATTTTGGATCTCGCCCTCTACGATCTCATAACTCTTGACATATCCTTCTCTGACGAGGATGTCTGCGATTGCGACCTTGATCTTGCTTGCCGGGACGTCGACCGTCTCATGCTTTGCGACCAAGGCATTTCTTATTCTTGTAAGCATATCTGCGATTGGATCAGTCATAATTTCCTCCTCTTACCAGCTTGCCTTCTTCACGCCGGGCAATTCACCTTTGTAGGCCAGATTGCGGAAGCAGACTCTGCAAATACCGTACTTCTTGAGCACGGCGTGCGGACGACCGCAGATGCGGCAGCGTGTGTATTCGCGCGTAGAATACTTTTGCGGCCTTTGTTGCTTAATTTTCATTGAAGTTTTGGCCATAGTTCACTCCTTACTTTGCGAAGGGCATGCCCATGAGCTTCAACAGCTCGCGCGCCTCTTCGTCCGTCCTTGCGGTTGTCACTATGCAGATATCAAATCCGCGTACTTTTTCCACCTTGTCAAAATCGATTTCGGGGAAAATAAGTTGCTCTTTGACGCCGATAGCGTAGTTTCCTCTGCCGTCGAACGACTTTGCGGAAATGCCGCGGAAGTCGCGCACTCTGGGCAGAGCGATCGAAATGAATTTATCCAGAAAATCATACATTCTGGGTCCGCGCAGCGTGACCTTCGCGCCGACGTTCATTCCCTCTCTCACTTTGAAGTTTGCAACTGATTTCTTCGCCTTTGTTATGACCGGTTTCTGACCTGCGATGAGCTTAAGCTCCTCCACTGCGTTTTGCAACATCTTGCTGTTGTCTTTGCAGTCGCCAAGGCCCATATTCAGCACAATCTTCTCAAGCTTGGGGACTTGATTGATGTTTGTATAGCCAAAGCGTTTGATGAGAGCCGGCACAACCTCTTCGGTGTACTGCTTTCTCATGCGGTATCTTTCAGCATTACCAGCATTCACATCGGTTGCAGGTGCCTTAGCAACCTGATTTTTCTTTTCTGCCACGATATTACCTCCGATATATCAGTCCTTATTTGCGGACTTTTCTGTCTTTTTCTTTGCGGCCTTTCTCTCAGCCTTCTTTGCCGACGGCTTCTTCTCGTCAAGCGATGCTCCGCACTTGGGGCAGACGCGCTGTGACTTCATCTTGCCGTTGACTTCCTTAAGTTCGTGTTTGACTCTCACAACGGCGCCGCAGTCGGGGCAAATATGCATCACGTTTGACGCGTCTATCGTACCCTCTCTCTTGATGATGCCGCCGCTGTCTTGCGCGCTTCTGGGCTTCTTGCTTCTGGACACCATGTTGATGCCCTCTACGTACAACCTTCCGGTATCGGTGTTGACTTTGAGCACTTTGCCGGCCTTGCCTTTATCTTTGCCCGTGATGACCATCACGTTATCGCCTTTTTTGACACTCAACTTTGCCATATTCTACCTCCTTTACAGCACTTCCGGCGCGAGGGAGATTATCTTCATATAGTCCTTATCGCGGAGTTCTCTCGCGATGGGTCCGAAGATACGAGTGCCCTGCGGTTGCTTCTGATTGTCGATGATGACGGCCGCGTTGTCGTCAAATTTGATGTAGCTACCGTCCTCGCGCTGCAAACCGAATTGCGTGCGCACGATGACTGCCTTCACCACGTCGCCTTTTTTGACCTTGCCGCCGGGAATTGCGGATTTGACTGAGGCAACGATGACATCTCCGATGTTACCGCTTCTCCTAAAGGAGCCGCCCAGCACTCTGATACACATTATTTCCTTTGCTCCGCTGTTGTCAGCGACCTTGAGCCAGCTTAACGGTTGAATCATTGTGCACCTCCTTACTTGGCCTTTTCGATTATCTCGACGAGTCTCCAGCACTTATCCTTCGAAAGAGGACGAGTTTCCGCAATGCGAACCTTGTCGCCTACGCTGCACTCGTTGTTTTCGTCGTGTGCCTTAAACTTCTTTGTACGGCTTACGATTTTCTTATAGAGGGGATGCTTGACGCGCTCGCTGATCGCGACGACGATCGTCTTTTGCATTTTGTCGCTTACTACGATCCCCACTCTTTCTTTTCTGAGATTTCTTTCTTCCATAAATTGTCCTCCGCTCAGCCTTTAGCCTCTTCCTTTTGACGGGCAAGCTCTCTCTGACGAATCACGGTCTTCACGCGGGCTATGTCGCGCCTGGTTTGAGGAATAGTCATAGGATTCGTCAGCTGATTTGTGGCATTCTTGAAGCGAAGGAAAAATAGCTCCTGCTTCAATTCGACGAGCTTGTTTTGAAGCTCTTTATCTGTCATTTCCAAAACTTGTTTACTCTTCATTGTTCACCGCCTTCGGCAATATTGACGTCCTCTGCTCTTACAAACTTGCACTTGATGGGAAGTTTGTTTGCAGCAAGGCGCAATGCCTCTTTTGCTACTGTTTCGTCTATCCCGGCGATTTCAAACATCACACGGCCCGGCTTGACCACCGCTACCCAATATTCGGGCGCGCCTTTACCGGAACCCATACGGATGCCGGCAGCTCTCTGCGTCACGGGTTTGTGAGGGAAGATGTCCACCCAGACCTGTCCGCCACGGCGAATGTATCTTGTCATTGCGACACGCGCCGCTTCTATTTGATTGGAGGTAATCCAGCCCGGCTCTTGAGCGACGAGACCAAACTGCCCGTATGCCACTCTATTGCCTCTCAAGGCCTTGCCCTTCATCCTGCCGCGCATTTGACGGCGTCTCTTGACTCTTTTAGGCATTAACATTATTGATTCCCTCCTTCAAGTGGATTCTTGCCAAGCACCTCGCCCTTGTATATCCACACCTTGACGCCTATCGCGCCGAAGGTCGTGTTGGCTGTTGCCACACCGTATTCGATGTTTGCGCGCAATGTCTGAAGAGGTATCGACCCGTCGCGATATTGCTCGCTTCTTGCGATCTCGGCGCCGTCCAGACGACCGCTGACCATGGTCTTGACGCCCTTTGCGCCCGCCTTCATAGCTCTTGACATGGCCTGCTTCATACTGCGACGGAAAGACTGTCTGTCCTCGAGCTGCTTGGCTATCGTCTCAGCGACAAGCTGCGCGTCTGCGTCGGGACTCTTGACCTCCATGATGTTGATGCTGACTTTCTTGCCGTTGTCAATAAGCTTTTCGACTTCCTGCTTCATTGCCTCGACGCCCGCGCCGGCCTTTCCGATGAGCACTGCCGGACGAGCGGTGTTGACGTTGACGATGACTCTGTCGGCCGCCCTTTCGATGCCAATGGAGGAAATCATTGTATCATAATACTTTTTCTTTATAAATTTACGGATTTTATTGTCTTCGATGATGTTGTCCGCAAAATGAGCCTTGTCGGCATACCACTTTGAACTCCAAGCTTTGATAATGCCTGTTCTCAGACCGTTTGGATCGACTTTCTGTCCCATGATATACCTCCTTATGCCTTTACTGCGTCAAGCACAACCGTGATGTGGCTTGTTCTTTTATTGATGCGATACGCTCTGCCCTTTGACACTGCCTGAATACGCTTGAGCGTGGGGCCCTCGTTCGCGTAGCAGTCCGCGACGTACATATCGCTTCTTGCCATATTGAGATTGTTCTCGCCGTTGGCCGCCGCACTGTTGACTACTTTGATAAGTATTTCGCTGGCTGCCTTGGGAGTATTTTCGAGAATGGCGATCGCTTCGTTTACGGGCTTACCCTTTATGTTTGCGAGTACGACTCTGACCTTGTAAGGGGAGATCCTGACGAATTTTGCCGTTGCGCGAGGTCTGCTGTCCGCCAACTGTTTGCGCCTATCAGTCTTTTGTCTAATTCTGGATGCCATAATACCCTCCTTTATTTGCCGGACGTGGTTTTTGCTCCTGCGTGCCCTCTGAAGGTGCGTGTGGGAGCAAATTCGCCCAACTTGCAACCGACCATGTCCTCGGTGATGTACACGGGCACATGCTGTTTGCCGTTGTGAACCGCGATTGTGTGTCCTACCATCTCCGGGAAGATCGTAGAACTTCTTGACCACGTCTTTATCGACTGACGCTCGCCTGTAGCGTTCATTCTATTGATCCTGTTTATAAGCCTCTCTTCAACATAGGGGCCCTTTTTGACACTTCTGCTCATTTTACCCTCCGATTAGTTCACGCGCTTGATGATGAACTTATTTGAAGCATTCTTCTTCTTTCTCGTCTTGTAGCCAAGCGCGGGCTTGCCCCAAGGAGTGACTGGAGAAGGCATACCGACAGGAGATTTGCCCTCGCCGCCGCCATGTGGGTGATCGTTAGGATTCATAACAACGCCGCGGACTGTGGGACGAACGCCCATATGACGCGTCTTGCCTGCCTTGCCGACGCGCACGATCTCATGGTCTATATTGCCCACTTGTCCGATCGTGGCTCTGCAACTGATGAGGATGTATCTCATCTCGCCGCTGGGCATACGGACTATAGCCTGCTTGCCCTCTTTTGCCATAAGCTGCGCCGCGTTGCCGGCGGCTCTTGCTATTATGCCGCCTCCGTTTGGATGCAACTCGATGTTGTGGATCATAGTACCTACCGGAATAGCGGAAAGAGGAAGCGCGTTGCCCACTCTGATATCCGCGTCGGGACCGCTTTCCAAAACATCGCCGACATTGAGCCCGAGAGGCGCGAGAATGTATCTCTTCTCGCCGTCTGCATAGTGCAGGAGCGCAATATTTGCGGAACGATTTGGATCGTACTCGATGGAAGCGACCGTGGCTTTGATGCCGTCCTTATTGCGTTTGAAATCGATAATACGATATTTGTTTCTGTTGCCGCCGCCTATGTGACGCACGGTTATCCTGCCCTGCGCGTTTCTGCCGCCGCTCTTATTGAGCGACACGAGCAACGAGCGCTCGGGTTTTGTGCAAGTGATCTCTTCAAAAGCGGAAACCGTCATGAAACGGCGCGCGGGAGATGTTGGTTTATACTTTTTAATTGCCATATTTTGCTCCTCCCATTAGGCCAGACTCTCGAAGAACTCGATAGCCTTGCTGTCGGCAGTCAAAGTGACGATGGCCTTTTTGTAGGCCGAACGTCTGCCTTCATTTCTGCCCATTCTTTTGAGCTTGCCGTCATAATTTGCGGTGTTGACTTTTGCAACATCAACGCCGAAAGCCTTCTCGACTGCAGCCTTTATTTGCGACTTCGTTGCCGACTTGACGACTTTGAAGGTATATTTCTTCATAGGGATGCCGTCGTAGCTCTTTTCCGATTGGATAGGCTCTATAATGATGTCGTATATATTCATTTTGCTGCCTCCTCGAGTTGTTTGATCGCTTCGACCGTAAGCACCAGCCTCTTTGTGGCGACTATGTCGTACACGTTGAGCGTCCTTGCCTCACAGACATTTACGTCGGGAATATTGTTGGAGGCTACGATCGCGTTTCTATTGAGAGCTTCGAGCACAAACAACGCTCTGCCGTCCAATTTGAGGTCTTTCACCGCGCCGGCGACCAGTTTTGTCTTAGCCTCGGCGAGCTCGAATTTGTCCAATATGACGACTTCCTGTTGGCGAAGTTTCTCGGACAGCGCGGAATAGAGCGCCGCCTTTTTCATTGTCTTGTTTATTTTTTGAGAAAAATCTCTGGGCTTTTTGGCAAATACCACGCCGCCTCCTACAAATTGAGGAGCGACAAGCGAGCCTTGACGGGCACGGCCCGTGTCCTTTTGACGATAGGGTTTGCATCCGCCTCCGCGAACTTCCGTCCTTGTGAGCGCGGCATGGGTGCCTTGACGTTTGTTTGCAAGCTGCGCAACGACAACCTGATGTATCAACGCCTCGTTGTAATCACAACCGAATACGTCGTCATTGAGCTCTATGGTGCCGCATACTTGGCCTTTCATATTCAATACGTTCTCTTTCATAGTTCACCTCCGCTCAACCCTTGACGGACTGCTTTACGGTCACAAGTCCGCCCTTGGGACCGGGGATCGCGCCTTTGATGAGCAAGAGATTTCTCGCCGCGTCAACTCGCACGACTGTGAGGTTTTGCACCGTCACCTTTTCATGGCCCCATTGTCCTGCCATATGCTTGTTTTTAAAAACTCTGGAAGGAGAGGAACATGCGCCCATGGAACCGGGAGCCCTGTGAATTGGGCCGGTGCCGTGAGACATAGAGCCTATCCTTTGAGAATTCCATCTCTGTATAACGCCCGAAAAACCGTGACCTTTGGAGGTGCCCGTTACGTCCACCCTGTCGCCCTCGTTGAACATGTCGCAGGTCAGTTCCTGCCCAAGCGTAAAGCTTGCGCAGTTTGCGAAACGCAATTCGCGGAGATATTTTTTTACAGTCACTTTGGCGATACTATAGTGTCCTTTGACGGGCTTGTTTACTCTCGTCTCCTTGACACTTCCAAAACCTACCTGTACGGCGTCATAGCCGTCGTTTTGCTTGGTCTTTATTTGCACGACGGGGCACGGACCCGCTTCGACTACCGTCACGGGAATGACCTTGCCCTCCGCTGTGAAGACCTGGCTCATACCGAGCTTCTTTCCGATGATTGCTTTATCCATAAGTAAAGTTCATCCTCCTTAAAAAATTAAAGCTTGATCGAAATGTCAACGCCCGCTGGCAGATCGAGTTTCATCAAAGAATCGACCGTCTTCTGCGTGGGGTTGTAAATATCGATCAAACGTTTGTGTGTCCTGAGTTCAAACTGCTCGCGGCTGTCCTTATCCTTGTGTGTAGCCCTCAAAATAGTGATAATCTCCTTGTCGGTGGGAAGAGGGATGGGACCGGAAACCTTGGTGCCTGTCTTTTTGACAGTCTCGACGATCCTTTCCGCAGAGCTGTCAATGAGGTTGTGGTCATACGCTTTGAGCTTGATTCTGATTTTTTGTCCAGCCATTATTAGCCTCCTGAATATGCACTGTTGTGCTGTCACACTTATCCGCGTGTGTCCTTTATTTCTTTCGCCGTTGCATGGCAACGGCAAATACGCATACTTTGACGCGCTTTACCACTTTATCATCTTCGGATAAACGCTGTCAAGCAAAAAAACGCTGTTTTTACAAAAATTTTCAATGAAAAAAACAATTTTTTTCGTCACCCCAATATTTTGAGTTCAAAAGCATAAACAGGCACAAATAGCGGCCGTAAAAATTTCGCACCGCTATGCTTACGCATCGCAATTAATATATCATAATATATAGATTATATAGAATAATTCTATTCCATATATCAATTGCCGTGTTCGAAAGCATTTTGAGCACTCCTGTCGCATATGCTTTGAAGAGGTGAAATATGGCCATAAAAAAGGAAATTATCGTGCTCGGCGGCGGCGGACATAAGGGCGTCGTCAAAGTAAACGGCATATTGGGAAAAGATGACGCAGCGCACGTAAGTTGCTCGTTGGACTTCAGGCCCACAAACGCTCAACTGTATCTGCTTGGAGACACTATAGCCGAAATCGACATCCGCGACGTACATACGGAGAGCGACGTGCAATTCAAGCTGCCGGAAAGCGGCGATCTGGGATGCGTTATGCGGTCAAGCTCTTTGACGATGTTCGGAGGCTCTGCGGCGAAGAGCGATATGTTAAGCCGAGTCGACTCATACATAAGAGACGCAAAAAGAGCGCGCCCGGAAAATAAAAGGATAGCGGAAACTTACGAAGTCAAAAGCGATGCGCGAGATCCGGAACCTCGCGTCGCCGCCGATTGCGCGCCGCGCAATATCTCCCCTCTCGGCGAGTGGACAAAATATGACGGAAATAATTTTTACTATGCCGTAAAACCGCAAATAGACGAAATGTTTGTTTGCTATCCCACGGAAAAAACGCTTGAAGAAACCGTACAGAACTCGCGCTTCGTGCGCATTGACGCCGAGGACGGCTATTATGTGGTGGGGTTGTTGTATGACGGCACGGAGCCGACCTTCATATGCTACGGTGTGCCCGAAACGGAGAGCGCGCATCACTGCTCTCCATCAGAACTTGAGGGTATGTGTGTTTGGTTGCCTTTGGGAAAGGACGGAATAAGCGGATATTGGATGATATATCAATCTGCAAAAACCGGCGAGATAATCAAATAATCGTCATGTCAAAAACCGCGCAAACGACGCAAAAAATCAAGCGCGTCCGATGTCGCCGCTTTTACTTTCCTTCGAATCCCACCGCAAAGAGTTTGAGATAGTCGTCTAATGACAACGCTTCTCCTCGTACGAGCGGCCCGAAGCCCGCGCTTACAATGAGCGAAGTCGCGTCATCCTTTGAAAATCCGTACGCTGCGCTTAAATTATTGGCAAGGGTTTTGCGGCGCATGGCAAACGAGGCGCGGATCAGTTTTCGCAAGCCTTGTTTATCTATAGTCCCCAGCTTGGTTTTGTCTATATCTATGCGGATCACCGAACTGTCCACATTGGGCATCGGGAAAAACATTTTGCGACTGACTTGCCTTGTGATATACGCTTTACCCATCATTTGAACAGCAAGCGTGATCGCGGCGTAATCCGCGCTGCCTACTCGCGCAACAAGTCTGTCGGCAACTTCCTTCTGCACCATGACGGTGAGCGTTTCGACGTCCAACGAACTCTCCAAAAAGCGCATTATCATAGGAGTTGTGACATAGTATGGCAAATTTGCAACAACTTTAAACGGTCCGCCCACAAGCGCGACAATATCATCGTCGCTCATGCGCAGAACATCCTTAAAAACAACTTCCGTATTGTCCAGCCCTTTAAGAGAGACGTCCAACACGGGCATAAGATTTTTGTCGATCTCGAAAGAAATCACCCGACGAGCCTTTTGCGCAAGCGCGCGCGTGAGAGTGCCGCCGCCCGTACCTATTTCCACGACGACGTCGTCCTCACAAATACCGCTGTCAGAGACTATCGCCGCAAGCAAATTTTTGTCGGAAATAAAATTTTGCCCCAGCGCCTTGTTGAAACGAAATTGCGAACTTCTTATGATATCTTTCAAATCTATACTTTCTTCCATATGCCAATGAATATATTGCTCGACTTCGCGCAAACTAGATTTGTACAAACGAAAAGCGACGATGCACAAATGACGAGCGGAGGCCATACGGACTTCCGCTCAATATTTTGTGTCCTCATAAATCGTTTCGCGCACTCTGAATTGCGCGCCGACCGAAGCGGCGAGACGCCTGCACGCCTCGATCTCTTCCTCGCCTATGAAATCCACCACGCTCATCACAGTCTCCATACCGCAATCGACGCAATCTTTTGCAAAATCCAGCATGGAGTAAAACGCCTTCTCGCCGTATTTGCTGCGACATATCTCGTTGTAAGCCTCGGCATTGGACGCATTGAGCGAAATTGATACGATATCCGTATATTTTGCGATGAGTTGCGGCACGTCCTGCCTGTTGTTGATAAGGTTGCCGAGCCCGTTTGTGTTGAGCCTTATCCTCAAACCTTTGCGCTTGAGATAAGGGCCAATTTGCGACATCATGGATAGGTTGCAAGTCGGCTCTCCGAAGCCGCAAAACACGATCTCACGGTATTTGGGCAGTGGAAAGAGCGCGAGGTCATCCACAAGCTCCTGATAAGTAGGCTCTTTCAGCAACCATAGATCGTTGCCTGCGACGCCCTTTCTGTTGTTTCTTATGCAGAACTCGCATCTGTTTGGGCATCTGTTTGTAAGATTCAGATACAGACTGTCGCCGAATTCGTAAACGTAATTATTCGTCATATCGCAAAAACCAATGTTAAAGTAATCATATCATGCGCGTAAACAGCGTTTTGGCGTTTTTTGAAGTCAAACTTTCGATCTCATCAAATGCCATACCGAGCACTTCCGCAGCTTTCGTTGCGACAAGCTTTATATGCTTTGGTTCATTCACCTTGCCCCTATAAGGCACGGGCGTCATGTACGGACAATCCGTTTCAAGCACCAGCCTGTCTTTTGGCACGGCTTTCAGAGCCTCCAAATTGCGCTTTGCATTGTTGAAAGTGATCGCGCCGCCAAAAGCGTAATACGCGTCGATCCTGTCAAAGTCGCGCACCATCTCCGCGGACCCAGAATAGCAGTGCAACAAAACTCCGTTCGTTAGATATCTGCTCTGCTCATACAGCACTCGCCTCGCCTCTTCATATGCATCTCTTATGTGCAAAATTATAGGCAATCCCAACGTATAAGCAAGCTCTATCTGTTCTACAAACGCACCCTTTTGTATGGCGCGCGGACTTAAATCGTAATGGTAATCCAGTCCGATCTCTCCGATAGCCACCACCTTTTTTGAGGAAGACATGGTGGCAAAACGCTCATATTTGTCATAGTCTGCGGTGGTCGCGTCGTGCGGATGAATGCCTATCGCCGCATAAAGATCGTCATATTTTTCTGCAAGTTCGAATGCGCGCTCGCTCGATGGCGCGTCATAGCCGACGCAAATTGCGCTTTCTATGCCTTCCGCCTCGAATTCCTTCACTATTCTGTCGGTCTCGGGCAGTAACTTTTCATCATTCAAATGGCAATGAGTGTCGATCATCATCTCACCTGACATCCGCTGATAACCGGCTTTTCGGGGGATACCAGCACCACGTCCTCGCTGCCGTCCTCGCGCATGCTGCAAGCGCATAGCAACATGCCTTGACTCTCTATCCCTCTCAACTTTGCAGGCTTGAGATTGCTTACTACCACGACGTTTTTGCCCAACGTTTCCTCCGGCGTATAGTACTTTGCTATGCCGCTTACTATCGTCCGCATCTCGTCGCCTATCTTCACCGTAAACTTCAAAAGTTTGTCGGCTTTCTCCACTTTTTCGGCGGTCAAAATTCGCCCGACTTTAAGTTCTATTTTAGCGAAATCGTCTATACAAATCATTTCCTTCTCCTTTGAAGCGACAGGCTTCTGTGGGGTCTTTTCGGGCGTCGCTTCTATTTGCATCTCGTGATCCTCTTTGACGATGCCCTTTGACTTCAAATCGGCAAGAATTTTCACGGCGTCCAACCTTGTAAAGAGGTATTGTGGATCTTCTGCAACCTTAACTTCGCCGGACAAACCGAATTTGCCCAAATCCTCGAACTTGCGCTGCTTCCCACCACACTGCTCTATTGCGCGTTGCGCCGTTTTGGGCATAAAAGGTATAAGCAATTGCGAACAAATCGCTATGCTTTCGAGCAGATTGTACAGCACCGTGCGCAATCTATCCGCTTTTTCGGGGTCTTTGGCAAGCGCCCAAGGCAAAGTTTCGTCAATATATTTGTTGGCGCGGCGAAGTACAGTAAATATCTCGTTCAGCGCGTCTGCGACTTTGTATTCGTCCATACAATCGAAAACTTTTTTAGAAAGCCTTCTGACCGCGGACTTCAACTCTTCGTCAACGGGCTCCACAACGCCGGCGTCGAAAATATGTCCTCCGAAATATTTATTTGCCATAGCGACGGTGCGCTGAACAAGGTTGCCGTACACGTTGACAAGTTCGCTGTTTATGACGTCTATCACTTGCTCCCAACCAATGAGCCCATCGTTGTCATACGGCATTTGGCTGAGCATATAATATCTGACTGCGTCCACGCCGAAGTAATTTACCAGATCATCGGCATAAATAACATTCCCTTTGGATTTTGACATCTTGCCGCCGTTTTGAAGCAGCCACGGGTGCCCATATATGCGCTTTGGAAGCGGCAGATCCAGAGCCATGAGAAAAATAGGCCAATAAATAGTGTGAAATCTTACTATGTCCTTGCCTATGATGTGCAAATCGGCGGGCCACAACTTTTCAAACCGCTCGTCGCCCTTGTTCCCGTCAAAGCCTATCCCCGTAATGTAATTCGTCAGCGCGTCCAGCCACACATATACAACGTGCTTGCTGTCAAAACTTACGGGGATCCCCCACTTAAACGAAGTCCTCGACACGCACAAGTCCTGTAGCCCGGGTTTTAAGAAATTGTTGACCATCTCGTTTTTGCGCGAAACAGGAGCAATAAAGTCGGGATGCTCGTCATAGTATTTCGCCAACCTGTCGGCATACTTGCTCATATTGAAGAAGTATGCCTCCTCCTTTGCAAGTTTGACTTCCCTGCCGCAATCGGGGCATTTGCCGTCGACAAGCTGACTCTCCGTCCAAAAACTCTCGCACGGAGTGCAATACAGCCCTTGATAATATCCCTTGTATATGTCGCCCTTTTCATACAGCCGCTCGAATATCCTTTGCACTGCCGCTTCGTGTTTTTCGCCCGTAGTGCGTACAAATCCGTCGAAAGAGGCGTCCATAAGTTGCCATATGCGTTTGATTTGCTCGGCCACGTCGTCCACAAACTGCTTCGGAGTCACGCCCGCGTCGCGCGCTTTAAGTTCAATTTTTTCGCCGTGCTCGTCCGTGCCGGTCTGAAAATATACTTCATAACCTTGCATACGCTTCGCGCGCGCTATCGCGTCGGCAAGCACGATTTCGTACGTGTTGCCCACGTGCGGTTTTCCTGACGTATAAGTGATGGCAGTTGTGAGATAAAATTTCCCTTTCATATAGACCTCTGAATTTCTGCGTCTGTTGATGTTCGACAGACCTCAAAACAGAAATATTATACAACCAATATTATTAAAAGTAAATAATATAAAAGCATAAATAAGCGGCATGCGCATACAGTTTTGTATGAACGCGGCATTTACGGCCCTAACTCTAATATCGCTCGTCATCCTTACGATAACGGCGCCGGCGGAAGCCTTTCCCACTCTGATCGGCGGAGTGCAGGACGCAATCAAACTCGCGCTGAAACTTGCCGCAATTTACGCCGTATGGCTCAGCGTACTCAAAATGATGCAGGCTACGGGGATAGACAAAAAACTCTCGAGAGCCGTGCGCCCTTTTGTAAGACGTCTATTCAAAAAGGAAAGCGACGAGGCTTACGATTGGATTTCCGTGAATCTTGCCTCCAATATGCTCGGAATGGGCGGCGTGGCTACCCCTGCCGGCATAAAGGCGATTTCCGCAATGGACAGGGGCGATATACGTGCCACAGACAACATGATTTTGTTGCTGATAATAAACGCTACTTCCATACAGTTGATCCCGGCTACCGTCATAGCGATCCGCGCGGCGGCCGGAAGCGAAGACGCGTCCTCGGTGTTTCTGCCCACCCTCATATCAACCGCCGTTTCCACGCTGTCGGGAATTATTCTGTGCAAGACGTTATCGCTGAAAGACAAAAACAGAAACGGCGGTTTAATGCCTAAAATAGGTGCAATAAAACCCGATTTTAAGCAACAAAAGAGGCAAAAATGAGCAAATATATCCTCCCTGTTCTGTTGATATTGCTTATAGTTTTTTGCATACTTAAACGCGTAAAAGTTTACGATTGTTTTTTGGGCGGAGCAAAAGAGAGCCTCCAATTGACAAAGACAATATTTCCGTATATCGCGGCAATATTCGTTTGTCTTGCCGCTTTCAAAGCGAGCGGAATATCACAACAAATTTCCGAATGGCTCCGCACTCCGCTGAGTTATCTCGGCATACCGTCGGAAATTACGGAAATTATTCTGCTCGTGCCACTTTCGGGCAATGGCACGATCGCGCTTTTGGAAAGCATAATAGGCGAGTACGGCGTAGATAGTTATCCGGCGCGTTGCGCTGCAGTCATTTCGGGCGCAACGGAAACTATATTTTATATATCGGCTGTTTACTTCTCCGCATGCAAAGCAAAGAAATTGCGTTATGCCATCCCCGTGGCATTGTTTTGTACATTTTTGGGGACCGTTGTCGCATGCGCGCTCTGCAGAGTCATGTGAAAGGTATAAAAAAAGCGGCGCTGTCGCACCGCTTTTTTAATATTTATCTAAGATTGTTTTCGAGAACATCGAGCTCATGCCTCAATTCTTTAGGCAACTTATCGCCGAACTTCTTGTAAAATTCTTCGATACCCTCTGCATCCTGTCTCCAAAGCTCCTTGTCAACGGAGAGCAAGTTTGCGATATCGGCTTCCGTCATATCCAATCCGTTGATATTGATATCGGCGGGATCGGGCACATAGCCGATAGGCGTTTCGACGGCTTTAGCCGTGCCTTCCGTACGACGGATTATCCAATCAAGCACGCGCATATTGTCGCCGAATCCCGGCCAAAGGAAGTGTCCCTCCTCGTCGGTGCGGAACCAGTTGACATTGAAGATTTTGGGTTGATGTTTGACTTTTTTGCCCATCTCTATCCAATGTGCAAAGTAATCGGCCATGTGATAGCCGCAGAATGGCAACATCGCCATAGGATCGCGACGGACTACGCCGACCGCGCCCGAAGCTGCGGCCGTTGTTTCGGACGCCATAATCGAGCCGACAAACACGCCGTGGTTCCAATCGCGCGCTTCGTATACCAAAGGAGCCGTTTTTGCACGTCTGCCGCCGAATACGATTGCGTCGAGCGGCACGCCTTGAGGATTTTCAAATTCGTCGGACAAACACGGGCAGTTGATCGTCGGCGCCGTAAACCTGGAATTGGGGTGCGCGCCCTTTATGCCGGCGGCTTGCTCCTCGGGCCCCCAAGGATTGCCTTGCCAATCGATTGCCTTCTTAGGCGGATTTTTGTCCAATCCCTCCCACCAAACCGTATTGTTTTCAAGGTTGTGGCAAACGTTTGTGAAAATCGTATTTTTTCTTGTGGACGCCAAAGCATTGGGATTTGATTTGACGTTTGTGCCCGGCGCAACTCCGAAGAACCCGTTTTCCGGGTTGATGGCGTACATTCTGCCGTCCTTTCCGATCCTTATCCACGCTATGTCGTCGCCGACGGTATGAATCTTATATCCTCTCTTTGCAAATTCTTCGGGAGGTATGAGCATAGCGAGGTTTGTTTTGCCGCATGCGGACGGGAATGCCGCCGCAATGTATTTTGTCTCGCCATTCGGCTTTTCGAGACCGAGAATGAGCATATGCTCTGCCATCCATCCTTCGTGCCAACCCTGATAGGAAGCTATGCGCAACGCAAAGCATTTTTTGCCGAGCAAAACGTTGCCGCCATATGCGGAGTTGACGGACATAATGGTGTTGTCTTCGGGGAATTGACATATATATCTCTTTTCCGCGTCGACGTCGGCCTTGGCGTGCAGTCCGCGTACAAAGTCATCGCTTGAGCCGAGTTGATCGAGTACCTTTTGTCCTACTCTTGTCATGATGTTCATGTTCAGAACGACGTAAATCGAGTCCGTCAGCTCTATGCCGATCTTAGAGAACGGCGATCCGACAGCGCCCATGCTGTAAGGGATGATATACATAGTGCGCCCCTTCATCGCTCCGCGGTAGATGTCTCTGAGCATCTTGTAAGCCTCGTCTTTTTGCATCCAATTGTTGGTGGGGCCGGCCGTCTCCTGTTTTTCGGTGCAAATAAAGGTGCGTCCCTCAACGCGCGCCACATCGTTGGGCTTGGTGCGATGCAGATAGCATCCGGGCAACAGCTCCTCATTAAGCTTGATCATCTCTCCCGTAGCCACAGCCTCCGCGCGCAACGCATTGAGTTGCTCTTCGCTGCCGTCGATGAGCATAACTTTGTCGGGTTGACAAAGCTCTATGCTGTCGTTCACAAATTTTTCAACGCCCTTGCTGAGAAATTGCATTACTATACCTCCGTATGTGATGTTTCACACAAATTTTATTTTGATTTTTTGCGGCGAACGCATAACATATGTATTTGCCGTCCGTATGAAATGATACTATAATTTGATATATAATGTCAATATTCAAGCGTAAATTGCAGTCATTGAAATTCGGCAAAATTTTGCTTTTTTCAAAAGCGCGATTCGATTTAGCCCTGTAAAAAATTCGCAACGAGTGACGCGCAAAGTCCCAGCCGCCTTTCCCGGTCCCGCCCCTTGTTGTGGCGGTAGACATAATGTTCCCCAACAAATTGTGTTTCGACAAATTTTTGTCTTTTTCTGTTGCTAAAAAAGCAAAACAAAAGTAATATGTGTATACTGCTATTATACACTTTTATAGGCGGTATTTATGTACGAAACTCCTGTGGCACTAAGCACCTCTCTCGACGGCAAGGAACAAAAGCTTGTCATCTTGTTCGTGCTTGAAAAAATGGCGTTCCCTCTTTCGGAGGCCAACATACTTGACATCTGCACCTCGGAAAACGAGTGGCTTTCCTATATGGAATGCAAACAATATTTGTCCGAGCTGACGGAGTCGAATCTTGTATTCAAACTGCCCAAAAACGATTTGCTCAGCGTGACGCAATCGGGAGTGAGTTGCATCAACATCTTCTATACGAGCATTCCTCTGCATATCCGCGACGAGATCACCGAATATGTCACAAAAAATCGCGTGAGATTCAAAAAGAGGCAATCCTATTTTTGCGACTATTCCAAAAACGCGGACGGCTCCTATACAGTAATTATGCGCATCAACAACGATATGAACACGCTTATGGAACTAAAACTGGTCGTCGCCGATCGGGGACATGCCAAATACGTTTACAAAAATTGGATAGACAAAGCCTCCGCAACCTACTCTCTCATTCAAGACACCCTGCTAGAAGGCAACGAATAAGGTCATATGCTAATAATACAAAACGGCAGTGAATACTGCCGTTTTTTGATACATATGTTCGGAAAATTTATTTACAGCATAGCTCCTCATTTTTCCACGAAATATTCAAGCGCCTCTCTGTAACCCTCGAACCCTTTGCCGGCGACTGTCTTTTCCGCAGCCATAGAGACATAAGAAAGTCGACGAAAATCCTCTCGCGCATTTATATCGGTGAGATGCACCTCGACGGTGGGAATGGCTACTGCCTTCAGCGCGTCCAAAATGGCAATAGACGTATGCGTGTACGCGCCGGCATTTATCACGATTCCGTCGAAGCGACCGTACGCGAGCTGTATCATCTCCACAATCTCGCCTTCACGGTTGCTCTGCTTGAGCGTTACCTTGACGCCCAACTCTTTTGCACACTGTTTTATATACCTTTCGAGTTGTGCAAAACTTTGCTCGCCGTATAATTGCTTTTCGCGTATGCCAAGCATGTTTAGGTTGACGCCGTTTATGACCAACACTTTTTTCATAGCAATGCCTCCGCTATTTTTTTTGCCGCTGTATGGATATCCGAATCGTTGTCAATGCGGATGTCTGCCAGCCCTTCGTAAATGGGCGCGCGCTCCTTGGACAACTTCTTTGCCGTATCTCTGTCCGCAGATAACGGTCTGCCTTCGAGCGCAAGTTCGTCCTCATTGCGCCTTATCAAAACGACCTTTGCGTTGCTCTTTATATAAAATCGGTTTATCTCGCGCAACACCGCGCCGCCGCCGACAGCTATGACTCTGCCAAAGCCCGAACAGACATCTTTTACGACGCGACTCTCGTACTCTCGAAAATTACCGCCTTCGGCAAAAATTTGAGGTATGCTCTTGCCGACGTCTTTTTCTACTATCTCGTCTGTGTCCACGAACTCCCGACCCGTCAAAAGAGCAAGTTCTCTGCCGATAGACGTCTTGCCGCTGCCCGCCATGCCTATAAGAACAATATTGTCAAGTTTCCTTTCAAGCCTCCTACAGGCCTCTTCTGCGCCGATCTTTTCCTCTCCGCCAAACAGCTTACGCGCGGCACGCGCCTGTTCAACGAGCATATCTAGCCCCCCGTTTGCCCGTATGCCGAACTTGAGCGCGTCCTGTATGAGCAAAGTTCGGAGAGGATTGTAAACAGCGTCGAAAACTCCTTCCAATCTCTCAAATCTTGTCAATTCTACGGGGCGCGCAAAGGCATTCGGATACATGCCTACGGGCGTAGTGTTTATGATGATCTGCGTATCGCGAAGTTCATAGCAATTTTCATAATTGATTTTCCCCGTCCTCGATACGACATCTATGCTTGCGGCTCCCAGTTTTTTACATAGATATTGCGCCGTATGCGAGGTTCCGCCGCTGCCCAACACAAGCACGTGCCTGCCGTTCGGCATGATGCCGACCTTCTCAAGCGCATATTGCATTCCGCGTATGTCCGTATTGTAGCCGTACAGTTTTTCGCCGCGCCTTACCACTGTGTTTACGGCGCCTATGGCACGCGCCTCGTCATCAAGTTGATCCAACATGGGCATGACGGCTTGTTTGTAAGGTATCGTCACGTTGAATCCATCTGCGCCGCCATCTCTTATAAAAGCGCGAAGCTCCTCTTCGGACTCAAGTTCGAAGATCCCGTAATGGTCGTCGCCCAAAATCGCGTGTATCTCGGGAGACAGTGTGTGAGGAAGACTTTTGCCTACAAGTCCGAACATCTTACAACTCCTCATATGCGCCCAGAAACTCGAAATTGTCTGTCGCTTCGGCAATATCCGCAAGTAAATTTTGCACTTCGCCCGATGTTATGTCGGCCTCGAAATCAAAGTAAAAACTAAATTCAAACGGACTGTCGGGTATAGGTCTCGATTCGAGTTTCGTGAGATTAAGTCCAAGAGTCGAAAACATATTGAGCAACCTGTTGAGGCTGCCCGCCTCGTGCGCCAAATTGACCGTAACGCTGATCCTGTTCGCGCCCTCGTATATCCTCAATTTTTTGGATATCGCAATGAAACGAGTATAGTTGTTCGCGCTGTCGTTGACGCCGGATCTCAGCACATGCAGGCCGTAAATGCCGGCGCACTCCTTGGACGAAATACATGCAATGTCCTCTCTGTCGCTCTCCGCCACAAACTTCGCTGCCGCCGCCGTATTGTCGCAACGAGTGATCTTTATGTCGCCGAGTTCCTTCAAAAGCCCCGCGCATTGAGTGAGCGCTTGCTCATGAGACACGATCTCTTTTATGTCCTTCGGATCGATGTGCTTTTTTGCAAGCAAATAGTGTTTCACTCTCAATTTTATGCTGCGCGCGATGTAAAATCTGTGTTTTCGCATGAGATCGTAGACCCCGTTGACGCTGCCAACCGTGCTGTTTTCGATTGGCAGGACTCCAAAATCGCAAAATCCCTTTTCAACGGCGGAAAATACGCCGTCCCACGTTTTGAAGCAAGATATGGAAGAGATGGGGAAAAGTTTTTCGGCGGCGATGCAACTGTATGCGCCGCTCACTCCCTGACACGCCACGCTCGCCTGCACGGGGAATGGCTCTATTCCCTCGGCAATTGCCGCCCCGATGTCCTTTTTTACGGGTGACGGCATATCCAACACGCTGTACTGATACGCCTTGCTTGTGGCAAACAGCGTATCGAAAACCTGCTTGCCGTATAGCTTTATCTCGGAAGGCATATTTTTAGTGACGCGGTTTACTATTTCCTTTTCTCGACCCGTATTGACAATAGGCAATCCGTCCTTTGCCTTCGCCTCGGCCACATCATGGGCAAGCAGCATGCGCTCACGATACAACTCTGCTATTTGGTCGTCGATCTTGTCTATTCGGTTTCTCAAATCATTAAGTTCCATATTTTCGCTCCGATTTTAAAATCAATACTTTATCGTTTAATTTTGTACAGTTAAAGTCCTATTTGAACAAATTATACTTTATTGCTTCGTCAAGCACCGCAAGCGCCACGGCGCTCTCTATACACGGCACGGCTCTAGGCACGATACATGCGTCGTGTCTGCCCTTGACGATCAATTCGCACGGCTCTACTTTTGCAAGATCCACCGACTTTTGCGCAATTGAAATCGAAGGAGTCGGCCTCAACGCGGCGCGCACCACAATCGGCATTCCGTTTGCTATGCCGCCGTTTATTCCTCCGCTCCTGTTGGTCGAAGTGACAATGTGTCCGTCCTTGACTTCAAAAGCGTCATTGGCACTGCTTCCGCGAAGACGTGCAAGCGCAAAGCCGTCGCCGAATTCCACGCCCTTGACCGCCGGCACTCCGAATACGGAATAAGCGATTTTGCCTTCGAGGCCTTCGAACATTGCCTCGCCTATCGCACCTGCTTTAACGCCTGTCACTACGCACTCTATCGTACCTCCGACGCTATCCCCCTTAGCTGCCGCCTCGGATATCACCCTCAGCGCCTCTTTATCATCCCCCAAACAAGGAAAATCGCGAGACTTTAACGCGTCATAGTCAATGCCTTCCTCATAAGCGCCGAGTTCTACATCGCCTATGGAGCGTATGTAAGCGCAAATTTTGATGCCCTCGTTTTCGAGCATAGCTTCCGCTATCGCGCCGGCAACGCAAAGAGGAGCAGTCAATCTACCCGAAAATCTTCCGCCGCCGCTCTCTATTTTGCCGTCACGAACATATGCCGCATAATCGGCATGCGACGGGCGCGGAATAGTATTCGAATAATCCGCTTGTCTGACGTTGCCGTTTTTTATGATCGCCGCCACCTCGTCTTCAACGGTCATTATGTCGCCATCGACTTTGACTCCGCTTATAAATTCCGCCTCGTCCTTTTCCAACCTGGGCGTCGACCACGCGCAAGAACGTGCGCGACGTCTGTCCAGCATGCGCGACACACTGTCAGTGGGGATCCCGACGCTTCCGGGCAATCCCCCTAAACGAACGCTCATTTCATCCGAATGAGACGTCCCGAAAATTTCAAGTTTTATTCTTTCGAAATTTGCTCTCATATTATTCCTCTATTTCAAGCCGCATACCCAATGCCTTTGCGTCCTCCCAAAACCGCGGATATGACTTTGCAACGCATTCCGCGTTTTCTATGACGCTCAAACCGTCGGTTGCCGCGGCAATGACCGCCGCGCTCATGGCAATGCGATGATCGCCGTACGGATCCGTCTTGCCGGCGTGATGCGCTCCGCCATGGATGATCAGCGTGCCGTCTTCATATTCCGCACCGCACCCGAAACTTGACAGCATATCTATGATAGCCCTTATTCTGTCGCTCTCCTTGTCTTTGAGACGATGTACTCCGTATATGCGCGAATCTCCCTTGGCAAATGAAAGCGTCGCTGCCATTACGGGCACAACGTCGGGACAATCGATCGCGTCAAATTCAATTGCATTAAGTTCGCTCTTATACACGCGTATGCCGTCGTCGACGCACTCTAATTTAGCCCCGGCATACCGTAGCAGCTTCACGACGGTCTTATCTCCTTGCGCGCTATCAAGGCATATACCCTTGACCGTAACGTCACCCGAAAGCGCGCCCATCCCGAGCAAATATCCCGCCGAGGACCAATCTCCTTCGATTTTATATGCATTCGGAGCAACATATCTCTGCCCACCCTTTATAAAGAAACCGTCCGCATCTCTCGCAATTTCTATGCCGAAATCTTTGAGCACCTTCAGAGTAATGTCAATATAACTTTGCGACGCGGCTTTGCCCATAAGACGCACTCTGCTGTCGCCTTGCAAGATCGGCAGGGCAAACAACAGGCCCGTAACATATTGAGAACTTATCGTTGCGTCGATCTCATAAAGCCCGGAGCACAACTTCCCTTCCGTATGTAAAGGCAAGCAACTGTCTAGTGGAGTTTTTATGCGCATTCCGTGGGCTTCCAGCGTCGCCGTCAACGCTTTTAAGGGCCGTAGCCCCAACCTACCCTCGCCCACAATGTCGGCTTTGAGACCCAATGCCCCTATGATCGGCAATAAAAACCTGAGAGTGGAACCGCTTTCGCGCACATTCAGGCTACACCCGTCATAAAGCCCGACAAGACAATCTTTAGTAGCCGCAGCATCGTCGCAATCCAAAGCGCCGTCGCAAATATTGCCGGCCAAATAGGACGCGATAAGCAATCTATGCGCCAACGATTTTGACGCGGGCGCGTGCGCGCAACCATGGATATCGGATTTGTATATTTTCACTCTCATTTTACAAACAACGGTTTATCTTTTTATTTTGCGTCTGTAAACGCATCATCTGCACATATATTTGTCGAATTCCTCAAATGTCATTTTTTGAACGAAGCAGTTTCCGACGGCCTTTATTTTTACAATATAAATGCCGTCCGTCCCCGTCGCTTTTTTGTCGTGCCGCACCGTTCCGAGCAAACGGTCGATGCTCGGCAATTCTCTTTCAAGCCCATACATTTTTATGAGCGCTACTATATCTTGATATGCATTCAAGTCAAGCTCTTCCATTCTGTACGCCGCTTCCGCCATCATTTTTATTCCGTTTGCAATAGCAATGCCGTGCGATATGGCATATCCGCTTTCGCGCTCTATCGCATGCCCCAGAGTATGTCCCAGATTGAGCAATTTTCTCAATCCGCTTTCTCGCTCGTCGCGGCTGACTATGTCGGCTTTATAGCTTGCACAGAGCACGATAAATCTTTCCAGATTTTCTTCGTTCAAGCCGGTTTTCAAAATATCATATATTTCTCCGCCGCTCAGGCACGCATACTTTATTCCCTCTCCCAAGCCGTTTCGCCACTCATCATACGGCAGCGTCAAAAGCAGATCCGGATCTATGATCACAAAACTCGGATTGTGAAAAGCGCCCATAAGATTTTTGCCGGCTTCAAGATTGACTCCCGTCTTTCCGCCTATTGAACTGTCTATCATCGCGACAAGCGAAGTGGGAATTTGCGCTATTCTTATGCCTCGCATATACGTGGCGGCCGCGAAACCGGCCACATCCCCCACGATTCCTCCGCCGAGCGCGATCACGGCGTCGCCGCGCGTAAAATTTAACCTTGCCAGCTGTTCGACCAACGCGGCGCAAACATCTATATTTTTATTTTCTTCTCCTGCAGGCAAAGCAAACGTGCGGACTTCCAAACGGCCCTTCAACAAGTCGACTACCTTTTTCAAATAAAAATTTTGGACATTGGTGTCAGTGACTATCATCACTCGCGTCGCATCCAGTTTGCAAACCCTGTCGCAAAGATCGTTTAAAGCGCCTCTACCGATCACGATATCATAACCTGTCATATATATTACGGTCATTATCGCGCCTCCTTTTCGCAGTTATCAGCGATCTCCTTGCAACGTGTGCCATCTTCGAGCAATGCATGCAATCTTATTCCGTCACTGTCTTTCAAGGCTTCTCTGTATTCGCAAAGATTGTCTATAATTTTGTCAAGCTTTGCCAAAAGCTTATCTGAATTGTTGATAAACAACTCCGTCCACATATCCGCGTCAAGCCTCGCAACGCGCGTCAGATCCTTAAAACTGCCAGCGGAAAAACCGATATGTCTCAGTGCATCGTCATCCTTGACGTAACTGCTGGATACGACGTGCGCCAACTGCGACGTGTACGCGATCATCTCATCATGTTCCTCGGCGGAGCTCACACGCAATCCTTTTGCGCCCAAACACTCGAAAAGATTTTTTATTTTTTCCACAGAGGAGTTCCCGACCGGAACGGCCACTATGTACGCACCCTTAAAAAGATCTGCGGAGGCATGATCGACGCCGCCCCTCTCTTTCCCTGCCATCGGATGCGCTCCCACAAAATCTACTTCGGGATAGGTTGCCTTCAATTCGCACATCTTAGCAACGATGCGGCGCTTGTTGCCGCAAACGTCAAAAATCAAAGTACCGTTTTTGACCAAAGGCGCATATTCATTCAGCGCCTCAAGCGTTACGCCCTCGTTGAGAGCAATAGCCAGAATATCAAGAGTTTTGATCGCGTCTCTATCCAAAATCGCGTCGCAACAAAAACTCTTTAGCGCTTTAACGCACACGCTAGCGTCCTTATCGTAGCCGTATACTTCATGCGCCGTATATTTTTTTATGGCCTTGCCAAGAGAACCGCCTATCAATCCCAGCCCGATAATACCTATTTTCATGAGTCTCTCTCCTTGCCGACGGCCGGCAACATGAGATCTATAGATTTCACGACATCCTCAAATTGTTCGGGGCGCAACGACTGAGCGCCGTCGCAAAGCGCGTGAATGGGATCATTGTGCACTTCTATTATCAGTCCGTCGGAGCCCGCCCCGACAGAGGCCAGACTCAGAGGTTTGACAAGCCTCGATATGCCCGTCGCGTGCGAAGGATCGACAATCACAGGCAGGTGCGTCCGCTCCTTTAGTACGGGTATGGCAGATAGGTCCAATGTGTTTCTGGTATAAGTTTCGTAAGTGCGGATACCTCTCTCGCAAAGTATTACGTTCGGATTGCCCTCAGACATGATATACTCTGCGCTCATCAGCCATTCTTCAATAGTAGCGGCGAGACCACGTTTCAGCAAAATCGGAGTTTTAAGCTTTCCGAGACGGTTCAACAAGTCGAAGTTCTGCATGTTTCTGGCGCCCACTTGAATGACGTCGACGTCATCGAAGTCATCTATGTGCTCCTCGCTCATAATCTCGGTGACTATGGGCATGCCCGTCTCATTCTTTGCCTTTTTTAGTAAAGCCAGACCGTCCACTCCAAGTCCTTGAAATGAGTACGGTGATGTCCTCGGTTTGAAAGCTCCGCCCCTCAACAGCGTTGCACCCGCCTTTTTTACGGCCTGCGCTACTTCAATGATTTGTCTCTCGCTTTCCACAGAACAAGGACCGGCGATAATTTGAAAGTGATTGCCTCCGAATTTATGTCCGCCCACATCGATTATAGTGTCTTGCGGATGAAATTTACGATTTGCATTTTTGTAAGGCTCCTGCACTCGCGTCACGCTCTCCACTATGTCCAAAGTGCGTATCAACCCTATATCCACCTTCGAAGTGTCTCCGATAAGGCCTATTATAGTAGAATTTTCGCCTTCGCTTAAATGTACGCCGAGCCCAAGTCCCTTTATCCAATTGATGAGATTGTCAACCTGCTTTCGGTCTTGATCTTTTTTTATTACAACTATCATATCCGCCTCTTATGAGTAATACCCATATAATTTATAAAAAAACCGACACCGTTTGGTGTCGGACAATTTCCGCTTCGCTTCCGCACACCAAACAAACTACGATGCGTAGTTAAAATAAAAGTAGTATGCAAATGCCATTTCTTTATTTTTCATATGTTAAGTTTATATCCGCATGCGCCGTTTGTCAAGCGTATGCCGACATTTTTCGCCGATAGCAGTGTCTCCTCCGCATCCGCTTACCCAAATTGAAGTTGACAACCCGGTCTATCGGTGCTATGCTTACTTTAGATTCTTTGGATTGGGTATTCCCAACCGGTGGTAATGCCGCCAACGAGCGGACAAGTCCAACAGCCCCAACAGCCGATGCGGTGAGATTCCGCAACCGCCTGTAAAGTCAGACTGGGAAAGAATGTGAAGTCCGCCTATACCCGCGCGGGCGTGCATCTTAACCTCCGACTTTGTGCCAAACACGGCATCTAACGGAGATTTTTTTATGAAAAGGAAGATTTCGGGCAGATCTGTGACGAGATTTGTCGCTTACACAGCCGTCATGACCGCGCTGACCTACGTCGGCACGCTGATCGGATTTGGCGGCGCGCAGTTCTATTTCAACCTTGGCGACACGGTCATACTCATATGCGCCGCGCTGTTCGGTCCCGTGCCCGCGATGATAGCGGGCGGACTCGGCGCATTTTTGGGCGATCTGACCGTCTATCCCGCGACGATGGTGTTCACTCTGTTCATCAAAGCGATAGAGGGACTTGTTGCAGGTTTGTTGTTCATGAGCGTGAATTTTGTCGTAAAACGTATATCCGATCGGATGTTTTCCAAACATTCGATCTCGACCGCAAATGCCGATGACGGAAACGATGCGCCTGTCTCCGCTGCCTATGCGGATGACGGCAATAGGATCGGGCAAGGCATTGACGAGCGCGCCTTAGATGGCGAGGAGACTCGTGCGAACGATGTCAATTGGGATACATCCTCTGCATATTCGGCGGCGCCCGCAGGCAAAGGCAAGTCGGAGAAGGTCGAAGGAGCTTCCGACAAGGCGGATAAGCGCGACAAAATTGTGCTGTTTGCGATCAAAGTTCTGTTGTCGCTTGTCGCGTGCGTCATACCCACGGCGCTCATGATGACGGGCTACTTCGTGTGTCAGACCTTCTTCTACGGCACGTATGCGGCGGCGCTGATCGCCATGCCTATGGACGCCATGCAGGCGGCAATATCCAGCGCGCTTGCCGTCGTCATGCTGTACGCGATGAGGCTTGAGAAGCTCAGGACCCGCCTGCTGTCCAAGTGATCCCTGCAAAAATCGCCATAACAGCGCGAAATTTGTCAGGATATTTGCCAAATATGCCTTATGAGCGGCGCTATGTGCAAATAGTCCTTGACAAATCTGCGGCGTCGGTATAAACTTGAACTATGAAAAGCAATATATACTATGTATTCGCATTTTACTTTTACGGTGGCTACGTCAGGTAGTTGCGTTTGGTGTGCGGATATTCAGTTGCCGGCATCCAAACACGATGTCGGATTTTTTTATAAAAGAGCAAATGACGCTTTTAAGGAGGAAGTATGATCGTCGTCATCAAAAAGAATCAGGATCCCGCGCAGGTTGACAACCTCATCAATTGGATCAAAGGCTTGGGACTTGGCGTGCACGTCAGCGAGGGCGAAAACAGCACCGTCCTCGGGCTCATCGGCGATACGTCCAGAGTGGACATAGGGCTTGTGCGCACGCTTGACATAGTCGAGAGCGTGACGCGCGTGCAGGAGCCCTACAAAAATGCCAACCGCAAGTTCCATCCCGCCGACACCATAGTGGACGTAGGTGGGCACAAATTCGGCGGCGACCACTTCCAGATCATAGCGGGACCGTGCTCGGTGGAGAGCGAGAAGCAGATCATCGAGGTCGCTTTCGCGGTCAAAAAGGCGGGCGCGACCGTGCTGCGCGGCGGCGCGTTCAAGCCGAGGACTTCGCCGTACTCCTTCCAAGGGCTCGGCGTAGACGGGCTCAGGCTGCTCAAAAAGGCGAAGCAGGAAACGGGCATGCCCATCATCTCCGAGATAATGAGCGAGGAGCATATCGACGACTTCGACGGCGTGGACATTTTGCAGGTGGGCGCGCGCAATATGCAGAATTTTGACCTTTTGAAGCGATTAGGTCGCCTGAAAACGCCCATTTTGCTCAAGCGTGGCATCGCCGCCACCATCGAGGAGTGGCTGATGAGCGCGGAGTATATCATGTCCGAGGGCAACCCCAACGTCATACTTTGCGAGAGGGGCATACGCACCTACGAGACCTACACCCGCAACACGCTGGACATCTCGGCGATCCCCATCCTCAAGGAGCGCACGCACCTGCCCGTCATAGTTGACCCGTCGCATGCGTCGGGCATATCGCGGCTGGTGCAACCGCTCAGTCTTGCGGCGGTAGGCGCGGGAGCGGACGGTCTCATTATCGAGGTACACAACGATCCGGTACACGCATTGTGTGACGGCGCGCAGTCGCTGCGCCCCGACCAATTTGAAAAGACCGTGCAGGCGATAGACATGATGCTGCCCGCCG
>CANREO010000004.1 GCA_947629635.1 uncultured Clostridia bacterium | reverse complement strand
CCGAGACTCGAAATCCAACCCCGTGTATTTCTTTACCGCCTCCACCATGGTGAGCCTCTCCCACGGCGTGCGAAGATTTAACCGTTGCCCTTGATACTCTATATCGAGGGTGCCGAGCACGCGCATGGCGGCAGTGGCATACAGCTCCTCGGCTACATTCATCATCTCATTGTAGTCCGCATATGCCTGATAGAGTTCTATCGTCGTAAACTCGGGATTGTGTTTGGTATCCATGCCCTCGTTGCGGAACTGCCTGCCTATCTCATACACCTTATCGAAGCCGCCGACTATGCACCTTTTAAGATGCAACTCAGTGGCAATACGCATATACATATCTATATCGAGCGTATTGTGATGAGTCACAAACGGGCGTGCGTTCGCTCCTCCGGCAAGAGTGTTGAGTACGGGCGTTTCCACTTCTATAAAGCCTTTGGCGTCCAAAACGTCCCTTATGACTCTTATGATCTTGCTCCTCTTTATAAAAACGTCTTTGACTTCAGGATTCGCAATAAGATCTACATAGCGTTGACGGTATCTTAGTTCCGTGTCCTTAAGCCCGTGATATTTTTCGGGAAGCGGCAACAGCGATTTTGTAAGCAACGTCACTCTCTTGGCATGTACGGTTATCTCTCCGGTCTTTGTCTTAAAAACTACGCCTTCTATGCCTACTATATCGCCTACGTCGAGTTTTTTGAAATCCTGATATTCGTCAACGCCCAAATCGTCGCGGCTGAAATAACATTGGAGTTTGCCGTCGCTGTCCATAATATGCCCGAAACTTGCTTTGCCCATGATGCGTTTGGACATCAATCTGCCCGCCACGGCGACATCTTTGCTCTCGAATCCGTCAAAATCCGCAAGTATTTCGCCGGCTGTAGTCGTGCGTCCGAATGCCGTATGCTCAAACGGATTTTTGCCTCTCGCCTGAAGTTCGCTCAATTTTTCAAGCCTTACCTTACGCACCTCGTTGGGATTGACTTCGGGCGCAACGTTGGTCGCATTGTTTATGTTGTCCTGATCCATAGCCTTAAATAAGCGCCGCCGCAATGCGGCGGCTCAATTGTCTTTTACTTGATCGAAATAACTTTGTATTCCTCTTCGCCGTGCAGAGCGATAACCTTTGCTATCTCGCCCGACTTTTTGCCTATCAGCGCTTTGCCCAAAGGGGATTCGTTGCTGATTTTGCCCTTCGCGTAGTCCGCTTCGGTCTCACCGACGATTTGCACCTGCATGACAGGATCTTCGTCAAGATCCACTTCACCCAAATACTCAACGGTCACCGTATTGCCTATAGACACCTTATGCGTGCCGCTCTTTTCGATAATGACCGCGTTTTTTATGCGCTCTTCCAGATCCTTGATTTCCTGCGCGACCTGACTCTCCTCTTGTTTGGCGGCGTCATATTCGGCATTTTCGCTGAGGTCTCCGAGTTCTCTTGCGTGCTGCAACTTCTTAGCCACCTCCGTACGGAGATAGACTATCTGTTCGTCAAGCCTATGCTTAAGCTCCTCAAGCCCTTCCTGCGTCAAATAAACTTCTTTCATAAATTCTCCTATATACGCAAAGTGCGCCGTTTTGCGGCGCAATTTGACTTATTCGATGTCATTCTTCGTCAGCTTCTTCTTGCTCTTCGCGCTCCGGCTTTTCCTCGGGAACGTTATTTTCCTCGTCGTGAGTTTCGGTCGGATTCTCCTCCGCATCGGCCTGCGCTTGATCGAGCCTCTCCTGAGCTTCCTCGACGGCTTGCTCTTTAATCTCGGCAAGTTCTTGCTCTACTTTGGCGTCGATTTCTTCCTTATTGGGTTTATATTTGGGCGTAAGCTCCATGACCCTGATTTCTATCGCGCTAAACGCAAAACCGAACTCTTTGAGGAATGCGTCCTCGATTATCGTCCTTATATATGTTTCGCTTTCCAAAACATCCTTATCCACAACTTTGATGTTGAGTTTGAGCCTTACGCCGAAATCATCCGCCAAAAGAGCTACCTTTTTGCATTTGACGCCCTCGACGCAGCCGCAAGAATTCTTTATGAGTTTTTCGACTACTCTGGCAGACACGCGCACTGCGCCGCCCTTTTCTTTGCGCACAGTGATCTCCTGCACGGCATCGTTGCGCACAAACAGCAACGTAAGCGTAATGCACGCAAGCAACATATAAATAATCGCGATGGTCATTATAAGGCCTCTCACGAGTTTGCTTTCAAACTCTTTCGTTTCGATTCCGCCAAAAGCAGTGACGATCAAAATCATGATGAGGATGAGAGCGACTACGATGCTTGCGGAAGCAAAAATCTTTGCCAAATTCTTTTTCATAACCAATTCTCCTTTACACGCATATACGCGCATTGACTTTACTCATATAATATAAACTAACTTTTTCAATAAGTCAACGATGCAAAAATTTTTTTCGGCGCCGCGCGTAATTTTCTTATTGTTTTCGCAATCAGCGCGCTTATCTTATATGATTATGGGCATCAACTCTTCCTTGTGCGCCTTAAATACGCTGAAATGAGTAAAACCTATTTCGCTTAAGAGCTCCGCCGCCTCTGCATAATGCGCGCATAGCTCCCCTTTATGGCTGTCTCCGCCGTAACTTATACGCCTGCCTCCCAAATCATAATATCTTTGCAGAATATCTTTCGGCGGATTCATCTCGTGATGGCAGTTGATCTCAAGCGTCTTGTCACGATCGATAATACCTTTTAATATATCGTCTATTTTATCGGGAAAATCCTCATATCTGAGAGCCTTATCCCTATACGGCGCGCCGTGCGTTATATATCCTATGTGAGCGACGATCTCATAAGGATAGGGAGCGTCGAGGCTTCTAAGCACCGTATCCAAATATTCCCCGTACATGCGCTCCTTCGATTTGAAAAGGAAAGCGCTTTTAAAGTAAGCCTCTTTGCCGCCGACGCAGTGCACGGAATTTATCACCGCGTCAAACGGGTATTTGTCAATTGCGATTCTATATGCTTCCTTTGCGGCGGGACTGTCGCAAAAACCGGCCTCTATGCCAAAACACATAGTTAAAGTGTCGATTCCTGATGCTTCAAGCGCTGATTTTACGGATCTCCACTCCTCATAATATGCGTCCAAATTAAGATATTTTCTATACGGGGCATGACAACCGCCGTACTTCAAATCAAAGTCGCAGTGGTCCGTGGTACATATATAGGATATCCCCTTTTTTACGGCAATATCCGCAATATTGGCTATCGACAATTTGCCGTCATGTGAATTGCGCGTGTGTATATGTGTGTCGCAAAATCCCGTCATCATTCCAACACTGCCTTTATCCTTCTTATGCCGGCCGATGAGCTTTGCTCCTTGACTATGCGGAATTTTCCGAGCTCGCCGGTGCGCTTTGCATGCGGTCCGCCGCAGATTTCTTTGGAATTGCCTATGGTATAAACTTTGACAATCTCTCCGTACTTTGAAGCAAATACTCCTATCGCGCCCTGCTTACGCGCCTCGTCAACGCTCATTTCTTCCATAGTTACGGGAGAATCCAAAGCTATTTGCTCATTGACAACGGCTTCAACTTTTGAGATCTCATCTGCGGTGAGCGGACGCGGAAAGTTGAAATCGAAACGCAATCGCTCCGCGGTAATATTGCTGCCTCGTTGCTGTATGGTTGAGTCGTTCAGTACGATTTTCAACGCCGCGTTAAGCAAATGCGTAGCGCTGTGCAGCCTCGCCGTAAGTTCGCCCCCGTCCGCAAGACCGCCTTTGAATTTCTGCTCCGCGCCGGCTTTGCTGAGCGCCTGATGATCGCCCAGAGCCTTGTCATAGCCGGATCTGTCAAGAGTATAGCCTCTCTCCTTTGCGAGTTCTTCGGTCATTTCGATGGGAAATCCGTACGTGTCGTACAGTCTGAACGCCGTCTTGCCGGGAAACACCGTCATGCCTTCGGGGAGATGCACGACGACCTTGTCGAATTCCTTCAATCCCTGCTCTATGGTCCTTGCGAATTTGTCTTTTTCGAGGCTCAATTCATCTATGACTCTTTGCTCGTTTTCATTTATGTAAGGATACGCGCCCTTATATTTTTCCACATACAATTTCGCAATTTCCACAAGCGCGCCGTCATCTATGCCGAGTTTGCGGCAATATCTCATCGCTCTTCGTATGAGACGTCTCAATACATAACCCTGATCGACGTTTGACGGCGACACGCCCTTTATATCGCCGATGAGGAAAGTTGCCGTGCGCGTATGATCGGCTATGATGCGCATCGCAACGGTGTCGTCTTCGGTTTCGCCGTATTTTTTGCCGCTAAGCTCCTCAAGTTTTTTTATAGCGAAAGCAAACAGATCCGTCTCGTATACGGATTTATAACCGTTGAGTATGCAAAGCATCCTCTCCAGGCCCATGCCTTGGTCGACGTTTTTCTGTTTAAGAGGCGCAAAACTTCCGTCCGCGTTTTTGAAATATTGCATAAATACGTTGTTGCCTATCTCGAGATATTTGCCGCAACTGCAAGCGGGCGAGCAGTCTTCGGAGCACTTAGGTTTGCCCGTATCGATAAACATCTCCGTGTCGGGTCCGCACGGCCCTGTCTGCCCCGCCGGTCCCCACCAGTTGTGCTTCTTGTCCAAATAGAAAATTCTGTCCTCGGGGATCCCCAAAGCCTTCCAACAGGCGGCGCTCTCCTCGTCACGAGGACAATTTTCGTCGCCCTTAAACACGGTTACGGCAAATTTGTCTTTGTCGAACTCCAATTTTTCAAGCAACAACTCATGTGCCCATTCAATAGCTTCTTTCTTGAAATAATCACCCAGCGACCAACTGCCCAACATTTCGAAAAACGTGCAATGCGATGCGTCCCCCACCTCGTCGATGTCTCCCGTACGCACGCAGATCTGCACGTCCGCGAGGCGATTGCCGGACGGATGCTTCTCGCCGAGCAGGTACGGCACCAGCGGATGCATGCCCGCGGTCGTAAACAATACGGTCGGATCGTTTTCGGGTATAAGAGAAGCAGAGTCGATGATCGCATGTCTTTTCGAATGATAAAATTCAAGATAAAGTTGCCTCAGTTGTTCGGAATCAAGTTTTTTCATAGTTCTACCTATCTTTCTGCATATAGCAGTATTTCCGTTAATTTTCGATATTTACGCCTCGTATTCGTCAAGTTCGGTCAGTCCCTGTTCCACCAGCGTATCGAAGAATAGTTTTGAAAGCGAATCTTCTTCGATTATCCTTGTAAAAGCCAAAGTCGCGACGTTGCCCACCGTTATACAAGCCATATTTTCCACATTATTTTTGGAAACGTTGGGTTGCAGCCACATTTGCTCCACGCCCAGCATATCGGGAAGATCTATTTTGCCCACGTTGCTGAAAATGATCGTCTGCCTCGATCGCATGAACAATCTGCCCAATCTGATGAAAAATGTCTTTATCGCAAGCGGCACGCTTTTGAGCAGCGCGTTGTTTGTGCCGCGCACCGTGGTGGAAATGAATTTTTCCATATTCTCGCGCGTCGCGAGTTTTGAAAGTTGCTCCTTCGCGGACGCAATATATTCCTCGAGAGTCTTGTGCTTTTTGGGATAGATGACTACTCGAACGAATGTGACAAAATTTCTATGCGTTCGCGACGGAAATATGCGTCTCAAATTTACGGGTATCATGAGCACATACGGCTTGCCGTTGTCGCTCAACTTTTCCAGACAATATGCCAATACGCCCGTAAAATATGCCGTCAGAGACGCCTCGTGAAGTTTGGCGATGTCGAGCGCGACTTGCGCGTCGAAAGCCCTCACTTCGCGCTTGAGGCGACCTCCCTCGTTAAACGTGCCTTTGCGCCTATGCGGAGCGAAACCGACCATTTCCTTCAAACCGAGTTTGCTGAGCGGAATAGGCTTATAATATCTTACAAAACTGTCCTCCGTTTCCGCCTCGGACGCTTGATCGGAACAGTTTGCTATGCCGCAACTCTCATCGAAGCAGACGCCTTCAAGCTCCCTGTATCTTCTGAGCACGGCTTTCAAAAACTCCAATCCGCCGTTTGCGTCCGTCAATGCATGGAAAATGTCGAGTTTTACGATACGGCCGCCATAGCTCAACCTGAACATATATCCGTTGGTTTCATTGATATCTATTGGTTTAAGCACTGCGCCGTCGTCTTCGAAAACCTTGATTCTTGAGTCATTGGGTCGGACATAGTGCCAACTGTAACCGCCGACTATGCGAGCGCATATGGTGGGAAACCTTCTTGCCGCGTCGTTGACGGCTACTTCGAGACGAACGCCGTCTATTTCATCGCAAAGCCGCGCAACAAGCCCGAAAAGGCTCTGCCGTTTCTTTCCCGAAATTATAGGGTAAAATCGGGCTGATACGTCCAGAATATATTTGGTTTTTTTTGTCTTGTCCTTAGACATGGCCCCTCTATATGCTCCGCCGTTTTGCGACATTCGCCGCACACGAAAAATTTTGTAATAATGTATAGCATATATTTTATATTTTTTTAATATTATTGTCAATGAAAAGCGTTCGGCAAAGGAGTTTATATGGAAAAATCGACAAAACTGCCCTCTTCGATCACAGCAGCGGCCTCTAATTCGGATCCCAAGATCCAAGGACATAAACTGGAAATAGATCATAAAAGGGCCATGAGCATGACAGGCGTAAAGGCAGTGCCCGTATTTACCGACAAAAACATCACGATAAAACTCGAAGAAGAAACATTGTTGGTTACGGGACGCGGCCTCAGCGTAAAAAATCTCGACATAGAAAACGGCAAATTCAGCGTTGGCGGCGAAGTTTTTTCTTTGCGCTATACCTCTCAAGCGCCCTCGCTCATAAAGCGCATTCTGAAATGACGCTCGGCGCAAACGTTAAAGAGCAGGGAATATGTTTTTTGATATGTCTTGCCGTAGGGCTTGCGGTGGGCATATTCGCTCTGCTGTATTTGCGCAAGGCGCGTCCGCTCGAACGCGCTCTGACTGATTTTTTCGCAACTGTCTGCATCGCCGCGGCGTTTATAGTATGCGTCGAATTCGTTTTGGGCGGGAAACCCGAACTTTACGCGCTTACGGCATATCTGCTGGGCGTCGCCGTGCTTCCGACAAGCGTCAAAATTTACAGAAAACATAAGGGAAAATTTGGCAAAAAATAGCAAACATTGTCAAGTTTTGCGGACGTATTTCTTTTGCTTGTCCTTTGTGCTAGTATAAGCGACGGAGGCTTTTATGAGCAACGTAAAACACCCGAAATGCAAGCTCCGCACACTGGCAAGCGAGGCAAAGGCAAGACTTTGCAACAATACGTACGGCGAGGGGCAAAACGCCCCGAAAAATATCACGCCGCAACAGCGCGAGATATATCTGAAGTTGTGCGCTTTAAAGCGCAGCGGCGAAAAAGTGGACAATCCCATCGATTGCTTTGCGGATCAAAAGAAGATGTCGACGCTTTCGCACGACGAAAAGCAAAGATACATATTGCAAATTTGCGCCGATTACGTTTCCATGCGCAACATTCTGGAAAATGCGGATGCGCACAGCGCCGTATGAGCGAGAAAATCTCGCTTTTTTCATAAAATCATATTTTAAAATAATTTAGCATAAGCCGCAAATTATCGGGTCTTCGTGGGCGATCACACTCAATGACTGCGGACAGGCAATGAAAATACGGCGTTTCAAACGTTGAAATGAATGGTTTCGACAAATCCGCCCATAAAAATTTTTTTATCAACCGGCATTGACTTTGTGCAACAATAATAATATAATAACAGATAGGAATATTTTTAAGGAGTACAGAAATATGGCAGGAAATATTTTGTATACGAGATGCCCTCGTTGCAATAAAGAATTGAGCTTCCGCCGACCGGAAAATTTGGAACAGTTTCCCGACGATTACAGATATCCGATCAATTGTCCCAATTGCGGTTGTTGCATAGGAGTGAAGCTCAATAAAATCGACCGCTCCGAAACCTCAACTCCTTTTGAGCAACCTTACAACACCGATTACGAAACGGACAATGATTTGCCGACCCTCAATCAGTATAACGATGATGACGATAGCAATTCTTCCGACGCGGATCCCAAACAAAATAAAAATCCGAACGGCAAAAAACCGAAGACCGGCTTGGGCAGAAATATCTTTATGATGATTCTCTCCCTCATCTTCATTGCCGGAGCCGTTGTCGCATACCTTATAAGTACGGGAGTGATAGCAACGTCCAGTTACGGTCTTGAGTTGTTCAATGGAATTTCATCCTGGGAGTTGGTTGTAAAACATGCCGCAGAACTTAAAGGGCTGTTTGGCGAAAGCGTATGGATGGGCATGTACACAATCCTTCCGCTGATCGTATTCACGATGTCATGCATAAGTTTTATCGGCGCGCTCGTTTGTGCGATCATCAAAAAGTACAGCCGCCTGTTAAACGTGTTGTGGAGTTTGATTTTCTTCGCCGTTACGATATTGCTCTACATATCGCCCTTTATGATGCTTGCCGAGGGGGTAAGCTTTGTCGTGGTATTCACATATCCTATCCAGTTGGGCATGTTTTTGGCCTACGCGCTGCCCTTGCTTGGATTTATACAATTCCTCTTCTCCCTCATATTCCTCGCTCCTCTCAATAAAAAACAAAAATAAAGATCTCAAATATATCAAAGCCCCACGTCGTGGGGCTTTTTTTCGTTCAACGTCCTTTCATATCGTTCTCATGCCCGAGGCCTCGTCGTCGATGACGTACAGTATATTCGCTTCGTCTCCGCTCAGCGCGTCTATATATACAAAATAAGTGCCGTCTTGTTCACATTCGAACTCATAAGTCAACGTCTCTTTAGTGCCGCGCAACGGTATCAAGGCAAGCCTGCCTTCCGATATTGCCGGGATGGACAAATTTTGTTTTGCTTGTTCGGCAGTTATTGTGGGAACGTCGAGTTTTCTCTCTCTATGGTTGAAGGCATAGTGTGTGGCGTCAAGTCCGATGACGCGGCTGCCCTCCTCTCTGAGTTTGACTTTTACAAGATCGGAATAGAGTATAACGCCTTCCTGAACAGGCGCAAGATTGACTACGCATTCTCCATGCGCGGAAGATGACCAGACTACCTGCATATTGTCAAAACCCAACTTGCTTGCAAACGCCAAGGCATTTTGTTGGCATGTGGGGCCGGCGTCCTGCCTCACGGCTTTTGATGAAGCGACGTCGTCGATGTTTACATTGTATGAGATCAACATTCCTCCCCTCTTGCAAATTTGCGCAAACGCCGGCGCGCCGTCTGCCGTCAACATAAAGTTGTAAGTGGGTATGTCGCCCTCTCCTTCGCCGATATAGGCGACGTCGCTCACTTCGTACGCGCTCAAATAGTCATTCAACAATTCTTCGCCGCGCTCTGCCGTAATATCCTTTCCGCCCATCCCGACAAGCTGTTTGTTTTCGAGAGCGTCCGAAAACGGCCCGTCGTAAATCATTTCGGGATAGGCGAAATCGGGTTGAGAAAATTCCGAAAATGCCGCCGTAAAATTGTTCAATGCTCCATCTTCGCCCATAAAGGTATTCCCATCCTCAAGTTGCTTGCCAAACTCCGTCAACGCGCGTTGATATACAGACGCCACCTCGGCAAGTTTCGAGAGCCTTTCTCTCTCCTCTTCCGTAAGCGGTTTGCCGGCGGCCACTCTCAGCGCAAGCGCATGAGAATAGTCTCCAAGTTGATTTACGAATTTTTGCGCCCGCAAAATTCCGTCGTCTTGACTTTCGAACATGCCGAGCGAGTTTTCGGCAAGGTTTGCAGCGCTCCATACTTCATAAAGCATTGACTGTTGCATGGTCGGCGAATTGGAAACGCCCAACTTCTTCAGCATGACGCCCATATCGTTGGCGCCCTCGATCAGGTCATAATACGCTCTGAAATACACGGCGTCCATTTGCCTTTGGTAACTTTCGTGCGTCTCGACCGTTTTGTCGGCAAAATATAACGCTACCGAAAGCCCTACTATCGCGCTAGCGCAAAGGCCGAGCACAGTGCCGAGCACCGCAGTCTTTGCCACTCGCGAATTGCGTTGTCTCTTGGTCTTTTTTGTGTCCTGCGTTTTTACGCAGTTGGTTTTTTTATTGCTCATATATTCACCTCTTTATCAACAAAATGCATGATTGCCTATCTTCAATTTGACGGTTCGAGACAGCATCCACTTGCTTGTAGCCGTACGGGGATTGTAATAAAACAGGCAGCCATAAGTCGGGTCCCATCCGTTCAGAGCATCGCGAGCAGCGTTGATCGCGTTTTGATTGGGAGTCATATTTATCTGCCCATCCGCCACGCAGTCAAATGCGCCGGCCTGATAAATCACTCCCGATACGGTGTTGGGAAAACTCGAACTCTTTACTCTGTTAAGCACAACCGCCGCTACGGCCACTTGCCCCGTGTAGGGCTCTCCTCTTGCTTCGCCGTAAACGACGCGCGCAAGCAAATTCAATTCCGTAGACGACGTGCCGCCGCCGTTTGTCGTCGTAGTGCCGGACAATTTAAGCCCCATAGCCTGAGCCGTCTTTGTGCCGACTATTCCATCCGCGACAAGTCCGTTACGCTTTTGAAAATAAATCACCGCGGCTTTTGTTTTAGATCCGAAAATTCCATCGGCCTTTCCGCTCAGATACCCCCAATTTATAAGTTTTGTCTGCATGGTTTTGACGACGGCGCCGGTCGAACCTTGCTTCAACGTGGCTGCCTCGGCCACACTGCAGTCGGAAGGAATGCAGTATACAAAAATTACGGCCGCAAGCACGATCGCCAAAAACGCCGGAAGTATCTTCACGATTGTTGAATCCTTAATTAAACTCGATCGCATTTTTCACCTCACGGCTAGTTTGCATGTATATTTTGCTTTTATGCAGTTTAACCTGCTTGAATTTGGCAAAAATAAAATCATGAAAAATTTACATATTAAAAAAATCTCCGTATTTATCATCGCCGCCTTGTGCATATTTCTCGCATCATCCTTGTGCGGTTGCGATCGTGGCGGAAGCGAACTTGCCGACAATTGCATCCGAATACACATACGCGCAAACTCTGACAGCGCCGACGACCAATCCGTCAAACTTAAAGTACGTGACGCCGTCACAGAGTATCTTCAATACGCGCTCGAGGGATGTTCGTCAAAGAGGGAGGCTGCGAACAGGCTTATAAACGTAAAATCTCGGCTATGCGCGATCGCTGACGACACGCTTAAGGCAAACGGATTCGATTATACTTCCGACATAGTGTACAGCAACGAATATTTCCCCGAAAAAAGATACGACGAATATACATTCCCCGAAGGGCGCTATGACGCCGTCATCATAAACCTCGGCAGCGGCAAGGGGCAAAACTGGTGGTGCGTTGCATTTCCGCCGCTGTGCTTCACGCCCTCTTCCGAAAACGGAGAAAAGCTCATATACAAGTCCTGGGTGAAAGAAATGCTGGATAAACTGTTCAATTGATATGAATAAACATATGTTTTACGCGCATTCTACTTTCAGGAGGCATTTATGAAAATTTATAGAGAAATAGTGCGCAACACTGCAATGGGCGCACAGTCGATCGACAATATCATCAACTATGTAGAGTGCGACAAGCTCAAAAATCTCGTACTCTCGCAGAAGGAAGTGCTTGAGGAGTTCTATCAAAAAGCGGAAGCAGAACTCGGCGAAAAAGAACTCGAGGACGCAAAAACTCATCCCATCCAACGAATGATGCTAAAAGCCGGAGTAAAAATGAACGCAAGCTTCGACAACAGCAACTCACATCTGGCAAGTATGCTGATAGACGGCTACAACATGGGCATCACAAGCGTGCAAAAATGCATCAACGAGCTGAATCGCGATGGCGTAGAAGTCCCTCAACTTGCGCACGACCTTATGAAGACATATGACAAGTGCATCAAAAATTTGAGAAATTATCTTTAATCGGAAAGCCTCGCAAAATCGAGGCTTTGCTCATAAAAAAGACTTCGTCTGCCGCGAAGTCTTTTAATTTGTTGTTTGATGTTTTCGCACCGCTCCGAAATACAGGAATATTTCTCACAAGTGGGAGCGGTCAAAGAATAATTCAGTCCGCCTTATAGGGGAGCAAAGCCATTTGGCGCGCTCTCTTTATGGCCACTGCAAGCGGACGTTGATGCTTGGCGCATACGCCGCTCATACGGCGCGGAAGGATCTTGCCCTTTTCGGTGATATACTTCCTAAGTCTTGCGACGTCTTTATAATCGATGTCGTCAATATGTTCTACGCAGAAGGCGCAAACCTTCTTTTTGGGCGCTCTTTTGGGAGCGCGTGGGGCTTTTACCACATCATCTGCCATAATAATTTATCTCCTTAATCAAAATGGAAGGTCCTCGTCGATGGGCTTGAGGTCGTCAAAATCGACATCCTCTCTCTCATCCTCATTCTTTGTTGTGAGGAACTGCACCTCATCGGCGGCGATTTCCGTAACGTAACGGCGTGTGCCGTCCTGAGCGTCATAACTTCTTGTCTGTATGCTGCCGCAGATTGCCGCGCGGCTTCCCTTCTTCAAATAGCGCGCACAATTGTCGGCTTGCGCTCGCCAAACGACAATGGGAAGAAAATCCGTCTCTCTCTTGCCGTCTTTAGCGTAGCTTCTGGACACTGCAAGCGTAAATCTGCAAAACTTGATGCCGCCCGAAGTGGATGCGAGCTCAGGGTCTTTTGTCAGATTGCCAATCAAAAAAACTTTGTTCATAAATTTTCTCCTATTATCTTACTTCTTAATGATCATTTGTCTGAGAATGCACTCGTCATTGCGCATTTGCCTGTTGATTTCCTCTTGGGCCTCGCTTGTGCAAACGATATTCATAAGCACATAGTAGCCCTCAAACTGTTTGTCGATCTCGTAGGCAAACTTTCTCATGCCCCACTTGTCGACCGACTCGACTGTTGCGCCCAAGGATTCTGCCAAAGCCGCAAATTTGTCTACAGTCTTCAGTTTTTGGTCATCTTCGACTGCGCCGCGAATAATGTAGAGTATCTCATACTTATCCATAGCACTACCTCCTTCCGGTCAAAATGTCCCTTTCGGGAAAGGAATTTGCATCTTGAGATGCTTAAATATAATATATTATATAAAAAATTTTGTAAAGCAATTTTTTCAAATTTCTCGCGCTTGACGGCCGATTTCCAATATTTTTTTGATTTTTTTGCGCAGGCTGTAGATGGTGTTGTCCACCTTTTTCTTTGTCATTCCTAGCTTTTTGGATATCTCGGCATAGGACATCGCGTCAAGATAGAGCGCCAACACCTCTTTTTCCGTGTCGTTGAGAGCGGCGGCGATGGTGTCGTTCAGTATGCTTTGCGCCTCGCTGTCGAGATAAAGTTTTTCGGGCTCGGATGACACATCCTCTGCCGATTCGTCCAAATTGACCGTCTGCACCGCCGATTTTTGCTTGCGCACGGCGTCCAACATGATGTTGCGCACGCATTTTGTGGCGTAAGTTTTAAATTTTGCCGCGCCGTCCGTCCTATAGGTGCGCACTGCGTTCATAAGCCCGATCATGCCTATCTGCGACAGATCCTCCCTGTCCGCGCCTATAATATGGAAGGCGCGAGATATTGACTTGACAAGCGGCGCAAAACTTATAAGCACGTCGTTCATCGCTTGTGCGTCGCCCGCCTGAGCCTTTAATATGAGTTGGACTTCATCCTGCATATTATCTCCTTTGGCGCATCGCCTCGTACATCACTACGCCGGCCGCGACCGAGGCGTTGAGGCTGTTGATCTTGCCATACTGCGGAATGGTAAGAGTTCCGTCGCAAAGTTGCTTGGTAAGGCGATGTATCCCCTCCCCTTCGCTGCCTATCACGATAGCAATATTATTTTTCAAATTTTCATCTTTAGGGGGTTTACCGTCAAAATCCGTTGCATAAACCCATATATTTTGCTCTTTTAGCTTGCGTATGGCGTCATTGATATTTGTCACTTTTGCAATTGCCATATGCTCTGCCGCGCCGCTCGCGACCTTTATGACGGTGTCGTTGACCGCTACGCTCCTATGCTTGGGAATCACGATACCGTGCACGCCGAAGCACTCCGCGCTTCTGATGATAGCGCCGAGGTTGTGCGGATCCGTTATACCGTCCAAAATAAGCATGAAAAGCGGCTCCGCCCTCTTTTCCGCAAGCGCAACGATGTCATCTATTTGGCAATAATCAAAATCCGTCACTGCCGCCACTACGCCCTGATGATTGCCGCCGGAAGCGAGTTTGTCGAGCAAATTTTTGTCCACATAACTGATAGCCGTACGTTCCTCTTTTGCCAGCTTGTAGACTGTAGACAGCGTCGGATCCGACTCGCCCTTTTGCAAATAGAGCTTATCTACAGTGCGACCTGCGCGGTATGCCTCCTTGACCGAGTTTCTTCCGTAAATGTACATATATTATTTCTCCTCGTTTTCGATTTTTACCGCTTCCGCGCCGGTTGCGAGTTCGAATGAGAGCGACAACATTTTGTTTAGTCTGTCCGAGTCGCCGACAAGATACAAATAGCCGAGCACCGCCTCGAGCCCACTTGCGCGTCTGTATTGCCCGATGTCGGCGTTTTTTGCGGAATTGAGCATTTTTGCGTTGCGTGCCCTACGATAAATCTCCGCCTCTTCGTCGGTGAATTGCGGAAACAAATTCCTCGCCTCTTCCGACTGCGCGACGGCGTTGACGACCTTGGCCGCTTCGTGATGGAGCACGGTCGTTTTCTGCACGGATGTTGCGGCAAGACGCGCGCGAACATACAAAGTTTGCACTGCGTCGCCGACAAACGCAAGCGACGTAGGCGAGATATTTTGTGCCGCGTCTCTGTCTATGGGCGTTGCAAGGCTGAAAAAGTAGTTGTCGTCCGTCATAGCCCGATTGTACCATAAACTGCGCGAAAATACAATAAATAATAGAGCTTCGCACGTCAAATTTCAAACAGGACAACAGGTCGTGCATCCTATGCGCGCAACTCATCTTGCGCACAATTGCTATTTGCAGTTGAAAATTCCGACCCAATGTAGTATTATATAGCTATCATCTTAAAGGAGCAACGTTATGACTGCAAAGGTATATTTTTCTGAAGAGATCACTCCTCAAAAAGTTTTGGAATTGTATAATCATCTCGGCGTAACTCTGCCCGACAAGGTCGCGGTGAAAGTGCACAGCGGCGAGGTAGGCAATCAAAACTTTCTCCGTCCCGAATTTTGGCAACCTATGATCGAGGCGGTCCACGGCACCGTGACGGAGTGCAACACCGCATATCCCGGCGAGCGCAACACTACGGAAAAGCATCTCAGGACGCTGGAACTTCACGGTTGGAGCAAGCTTTTCGACGTCGATTTGCTTGACGCAGAAGGCCCTGACCTCAAACTCGACATCCCCGACGGTCACATGATAAAAGCAAATTATGTGGGCAAAAATTTGACAAACTACTCCTCGCTTTTGGTGCTGTCGCACTTCAAAGGTCATCCGAGAGGAGGCTACGGCGGCGCATTGAAGCAGTTGTCCATAGGCATCGCTTCATCATACGGCAAAGCATACATTCACGGCGCCGGTCATCCTAAACTCATCTGGACTTCCAACCAAAATAAGTTTTTGGAATCGATGGCGGACGCGGCGCATTCCGTAGTCCGGCTGTTCGAGGGCCGCGCGGCATATATCAATGTCATGAAAAACATGTCTGTCGACTGCGATTGCTGCGCAAAAGCGGAGGACCCGTGCATAAAAGATATCGGCATATTGGCGTCGCTTGATCCGGTAGCTATAGATCAGGCCTGCATCGACCTTGTATACGCCGCCAAAGACGACCCGGGACAAAAACACTTCCTCGAGCGTGTGGAGAGCCGCAACGGCGTGCATACGATAGAAGCTGCAGCGGCGCTTAACGTAGGCACAAGAGACTATCAATTGATACGGCTGTAAGCTACGCCCTTCTTCGGAAGGGCTTTTTGTTTGCAAACGCAAAGTCATATGCGCTAAACTTTTAAATTTATTGCCTTTCGGCGGTAAAATTTATATAATATAACCATGTCCAAGGCATCTTCCAAAGTCAGATCCGCCGCCGAAAAGACGGCAAAAAAATATCCGCTTGCGGCGCTGATCGCGGTCATAGCGGTGATACTGGTCATTGCGATCTCGATTGCGGTGATATACTTCGCCTTCCCCGAAACTTGGAATAAGCTTATATCGCTCGTACTCGGCGAACCTCTTGCCAAGGGTGACGGCGTGCTTACCGTCTGTTTCGTAGACGTGGGACAAGGCGACTGTATTTACATAGAATTTCCCGACGGCTCAGACATGGTGATAGATTGCGGCTCTTCAAAGGGCTCGTCGGAGAAAGAGGCGATCGCCGCCATCGACAAACTCAACGCCGACGATACGATAGACCACCTTATGCTTACTCACACCGATTCCGACCATGTAGGTTATCTTGACGCGGTGATAGACAAATACGATGTGCGCAACATTTATATGCCGAACATCCTCGCAGTATCGGATAAAGATCAACTCAAAAACTACATTGCCGAACTTGACAGCAAAAAGTTGTCTATGTTCACCGACCCCGACGTCGTGTCTACGGACGTATATGCGGAATTCTTTATAAGCGCGCTATCCGAACCGAATTGCACCATTCATCTCAACATGGATCCCGATGAGCACACAAACGGCATAATAATCGCTACGGATACATACAGGTTGACTTTCTACTGCCCGACAGAGGAATATTACGCGCAAAAGGGGCTAGGCGACGCCGAGGCGCTAAATGCGATCTCTCCGGTGGGAATACTTGAATACAACGGGCGCCGCATAGTTTTTACGGGCGACAGCAATAGCAAAAACGAACCCTTGATCGCCCAACGAATAGGCTATATAGATTGCGATGTCCTGAAAGTTGCTCATCACGGAAGCGCAACATCCTCGCTTGACGAGTTTTTGGATGCGGTAAATTGCGAATATGCCGTAATAAGTTGCGGTTTGAAGCACGGGCACCCGACTATGGAAACTCTCGCACGCCTGAGCGCGCGCAGTATGACGTTGTACCGCACCGACAACAACGGCACCGTCACACTCACCGTCGACAAGGACGGCGCAATAAAATTTTCCACGCAAAAAAACGTATCTCAAGAGATAAATTATCTTCCTGCGGATTGACTTTTCTATAGTTTTTCCGCACGATAAAAGCGCGACTCGTTTACTACGAATTCAGATATAATTGTCGCAAAATTAAGCTTTTTTCACTATTCGCGTTTAAAGGTTTTATAAAAGACTCGCCGAGCGCTCAGTCCGTCAATCCGCGTCAAGCGCGTCAAGTCTGATTTGCTTCTTCTCCTCTTTTGTGAGACGTCTGCCTTTTACAAGTTTTATGCTGTCGCCGTGTTTGACAAACAACATTAGCACTATTGCGATCACGACGCAAATCGCGCTGTAAACAAACAGCCCTCGATTGGAAATATGATCCATGACAAGGCCTCCGAGGAAAGGAGTTATCGCTTGCGCGGACATCGTCGCCATATAATAATAGCCTGTGTATTGGCCGACCGTCCTCGACGTAGAAAGCTCGGTCACCATGGGGAATGTGTTGACGTTCGCAATTATAAGTCCGAAACCGGCAATAAGATAGAATAGAGAGAACAACGCCGACGGGATCATCTCGTTGGAATTTGTCCTGACAAAAGCGAATACCAACACGAAAGATATGACAGCAAGCATAAACCCTATAATGATAGATTTTCGCCTGCCTATTTTTGCCGCCATATACCCTACCGGGATAAACGCTATTGCGCTGACGCCCATGCTGACGCCGGATATTATCGAAGCTACGCCGGCAGAAAGATTCAATTCCTTGGTGGTGTAAATCGAAAGATTGGAGGATATGGCGTTATAGCCCATAAACCACATAAATATGGACCCGAGTATAAGCCAAAATGACACCAATTTTGCCCTTTCTTCCTTCGATTTTTCCGTCCACCACTGCTTGGGGGTGCGTCTTCTTACGCGTTGCGCGCCGGTCTCTTCATGCGGTTCGGTTTCGCCGGCCTCGACCGAAACGTTCGCTTCGCGACCCTCGCTCAACTCCGCAATTTCTCCTTCTCTTCGCAATTGATCCGCAAACTTTTCCGTCTCTTCGCTTTCGTCCTCGGAAAAATCGTCAATCTCGTAATCTTTGCAGATCTGCTGGCATTTTTCAACCATCTTTCGCTCTTTGACAAGCGCTAAGAAACCGGCCAGCAACAGCAGCATGCCCGCGGCAGCCGAGGCAAATATGATAACGTAGTTTTCCAACCGTTCGCCAAACAGCACTACCGTATATATGAGGAAGGCTATTGCCCCGCCTATGCCGCCGCACAGATTGATGACGGCGTTGCCCTGAGAGCGCAGCGGCTTTGGCGTGACGTCCGGCATGAGAGCGACCGCCGGGCTTCTGAAAGTCGCCATCGCGACCAGCACCAGCAATAAAATAACCATATAAACGCCTATGCTTGCCTGTCCGCTGACTTTGGTGATCTCGTTGTAAATCCTGTCCGAGGTATAATTGTTCATGCCGCTCGCGACATATTTGTTGTAATCGGCGTTGCCGTCGAGTATCTGCCGATATGTCTTGGCAGACCCGTCGGGTTTGGCGCTTAAATCATCTATTTGCACTCCGTCATAGAAATACGTCGTATCGCCCAACATACCCAAAAACGCCTTTTTCGACGTCATCTTCGCGTCATATCTTATGGCAATAAATTCATCGCGCGTTATTTCGTTTTTATTAAGATAATTCAGGTCACAATAGTTGGAAGCTCCGTCCGCTCCTTTTACGGCATTGTCATACCACTCCGTAAGCGTTGCTTCCATAAATTCGTCATCATTGATCTGCGCCGCAATTTCCGCGCTCAATTTGTCCGCTTTCTTTTGCTGATTCAGCGTAGCGACGGGGACAAAAACCATAAGAATCACCGACGCAATGGTACCAATTACGATGAATGGCGTGCGGCGGCCGAATTTTTTAGCGAGTTTACCGTGCGCATTGTCGCTCAACTTGCCGAAAAGCGGCAACATAAACAGCGACAACAGATTGTCAAGACCCATGATGAGTCCACGCAGCGAATTAGGCAAGCCGTATGCATGCTCCAAAAGGAGAGGCACGACAAAATCGTACGCCGTCCAAAACAACATTATGATTGCAAACGCGAAGCCGACCTTGAACGTTTGAGGATAATCAAGTTTGAGAGGAGACCTACCATTTTCGTCGAGAACGGGTTCGGCCTGTTTTTCTTTTCTCATAAAATTCTCCTGCTTGTATTGAATTGAATACTCTTACCTTATTATAAAAGAAATCAAGATATATGGCAAGACAAAAGACTATGAATAAAATTCGAAAACCCTCCGCATTCAATCGAGCACGATTGCCCTGACGGAACATGGGGTTATTCTTATACGCGAATTGATTTTTTTGCCCGACATGGCGTCCACGCCCTCGCAGCCGCGCACATACGTTTTGTCTGAGGCGTTGGCATAGACTCTGAGCGTGCCGTAAGGCGAACGGCGGTCGAATACGACAAGCGCTTCATCTGGTTCGAAATGCAACTCGCCTTGCAAAAGTTCTTTATATCGCTTGCGCATATCGCCCAGTCGGCGGTAATGTTTTATAAGCTCCTCGTCCTCTCTTCCCCAAGGATAAGCGGCTCTGTTGAGCGGATCCTCAAACCCCTGTACTCCGGCTTCATCGCCGTAATAAATGCAGGGCACCCCGGGCAACAGATATTGTAGCGCCGAAGCAAATTCCAATCTTTTGCGCGCAAGCGCATACTCCTCTTTTGACAACTTGAAATCCGCACGTTCGCGCTTACTTTCCGGCGGCTTAACGCCGCTCAAAACTGTAAGCGCGCGCACCGTATCGTGACTGCCCACCAAATTCATCAGTACGTCGAGACTCTGCTTGGGATAGTGCTCGCAAATCAGCGAGACCGCTTTTTTGAATTTATCTATATCGTTTGTCAACGTTAAATCGATAATTGCCTCTTTGAAGGGATAGTTCATCACCGAATGGAGTTGATCCCCCATAAAGTACGGCCGCCACTTGTCATAGGAAACTTTTACGGAAGCGTCCTCCCAAACTTCCCCGACAATAAGCATATCGTCGCCCTCCTGCCGTATTCGCTGACATAGATCATCTGTGAAATCTATGGGAAGTTCGTCTACTACGTCTAAGCGCCAGCCCGATACGCCTTTTTTGGACCACTTGTCTATCACGCCGTCGTTTCCGAGTATGAGTTGCCTGAAACCGTAAGCGGTCTTGTTGACGGTGGGCACGACCGTGCTCCCCCACCAACAACGATAAAAGTCGGGATAATCGGTAAAATAGTACCAATCGTAATATGGCGAACGGGGGCTTTGATACGCGCCGAGCGTAGGGTAATTGCCAAACTTGTTGAAGTATAAACTGTCCGCGCCCGTATGGTTGAAAACGCCATCCAGCATTATCCTTATACCATATTTTTTTGCTTTTTCGACAAGCTCGTCAAACTCTTCCTCGCTGCCGAAAAACTCGTCGATGCGCAGATAGTCGCCCGTGTCGTAGCGGTGATTAGAAGATGATTCGAATATAGGCGATAGATATATCAAAGTCACGCCTAACGAACTCAAATAATCCAATCTGGAAATTATTCCCTTAATGTTGCCTCCGAAAAAATCGTCCGCTCTGTAATCTTTGCCGCTCTCCTGAATATCGGGCCTCTCGTTCCAATAGGTATGCACCCTTCCTCGCTTATTGAACGGCCTTTCGCCCACCTTACAAAATCTATCTGCGAATATTTGATATGTCACGCCGTTTTTTGCCCAATCAGGGGTTTTATATGCATATTTTGATACAGTCAACTGCCATTCCGGCAACCAATCGCCGCGTACGGCCGTACCGTCGTCACTTCTCCCGAAAAATGCAAAAGTCCCGTCTTCCAATTCGCCCTCGAAACGATACATATATATGCCCGCCTCGCTCAAAGCAAACGTCAATTCAAACACGTCCTCATTGTCGCTTGCGATCTTATTGAGCTCCAACGAAAAAGGCTCGCCATTTTCTTCGTATATTTTTCTGAAAATGCAAAAAACCCTCTTGACGCCAAGCGTCGGGTCGAGAGGGAAAGTGATGTGCGTCTGCACGCCTACCGCAGTCGCGCCATATGGGCGTTTGTGCAACAATGGATTGTACATAGCGACCTGATCAACTTTATTTGAGTATAGGCTTCAGCCCCCATATGCGTTGCGCGTATTCCTCTACGGCTCTGTCCGCCGCAAAGAATCCCGCTTTTGCAATATTTATGAGAGACATTCTGTTCCAAGTTTGAGGATCCGAATAAGTGGCGTTCACTCTCTCCTGCGCAGCGCAATAACTGTCAAAATCCGCCAGAACCATATAGCCGTCGGGTTGTCCGCCCCTGCCTATCGTCAAAGAGTCCGCTATTTCTCCGAACGAGATGCCGCCCAAACCGCGACGAAGTGCGTCTACGAGCCGCTTGATGCGAGGATTGGTCTGATAATAATGCGAAGGATTGTAGCCGCTCTTCCAAAGATTATTTACTTCCTCGGAAAGCATGCCGAAAAGAAACATATTTCCGTCGCCGACATTTTGGTGTATCTCGACATTAGCGCCGTCAAGCGTGCCTATAGTCAAGGCGCCGTTTATCATAAACTTCATATTGCCCGTGCCGCTGGCCTCTTTGCCGGCGAGAGAGATCTGCTCGCTTACTTCTGCCGCGGGCATGATGACTTCGGCAAGCGTCACGCGATAATTTTCCAAAAATACTACTTTTATCTTGCCGTTAATGTCGGGATCGTTGTTTATGACGTCGCCCAGCGTGCAAATGAAGCGAATTATTTGCTTCGCCATGTAGTACGCGCTCGCCGCCTTTGCGCCGAAGATAAAAGTACGGGGCTGTATGTCGAGGTTGGGATTGTCCTTAAGTCTCAGATACAAATCCAATATGTGCAATGCGTTCAGCAATTGCCTCTTATATTCATGCAACCGCTTGACTTGTACGTCGAAAATGCTGTTTGGATCGATTTGCACATTATTGTGCTCGAGAATATATTTCGCAAGCGCCTTTTTATTTTCGAGTTTGATTTCGCCAAGTCTTTCGAGCACGCGCTTATCGCCCATATATTTTTGCAGATCCTCCAAGCGATCCGCATCCTTGATCCAACTATCTCCTATCAGCTCGGTGATCAATTTAGCCAATCCGGGATTCGCCTGACATACCCAACGGCGATGAGTAATGCCGTTTGTAACATTTGTAAATTTTTCGGGATGCATGCGATAATAATCCGCAAAGACATCGTATTTGAGTATATCGCTATGCAACGCGCTGACGCCGTTGATCGTATGCGAAGTGGCAAGACAAAGATTTGCCATTTTCACCTGACCGTTGGATAAAATCGCGTTGTGCGAAACTATATCCCAATTGTTGGGATAGAATTTCCAAAGTTCGTCGCAGAAGCGCTGATTTATTTCGTGCACGATCTGGAAAATGCGCGGAAGCAAACTCTGGAATAAATCTTGCGGCCACTTTTCCAAAGCTTCCGCCATGACCGTGTGATTTGTATAGGAAATCGTTTCCTTGGTAATTTTCCATGCCTCGTCCCAACCGTAACCGTATTCGTCCAAAAGAAGACGCATCAATTCGGGGATGCACAGCGTGGGATGCGTGTCGTTGATATGGATAGCCACGCAATCCGCAAGATTGTCCAACGTCGGATTTGTCTTGAGATGACGGCGCAGAATGCTCTGTATGGACGCAGATACGAAGAAATATTGTTGCTTGAGCCTCAAAGATTTCCCCTCGATGTGGTCGTCCGCCGGGTACAACACCTTGTTTATGGATTCCGCCATAGCTTTTGCCGCGCTTGCTTTTACGTACTCGCCGCGGCTGAACATGTGGATATCGAAGTCCTGCGGCGCCTCGGAATGCCAAAATCTTATACGATTGACCGTCTGCGTATCGTATCCGCTGATATTCATATCGTACGGCACTGCGTTGACGACCGTGCAATCGCGCATATTTACGGTAAGTTTGCCGTCTTCCCAGATTTGATCGACGACGCCGCCGAAACGCACTTGATAAACCTCTTCCATTCGCGGAGCAAGCCATACATCACCCATTTTAAGCCAATCGTCGGGCTGTTCTAGTTGCCACCCGTCAACTATGATCTGTTTGAAGAGACCGTAGTCATAAAGTATTGAAAATCCGCTTGCGGCATAACCGCGAGAAGTGAGCGCGTCCATATATGCGGCCGCCAACCTGCCGAGTCCACCGTTGCCGAGCCCGGCGTCGGGTTCGAACTCATAAATATCCTCCATTTTGACGCCGAAACTTTCAACCGCATGCGTAACTTCGTCGAGGATACCCATATTGAAAAGATGATTTTTAAGCGATCTTCCAAGCAAAAACTCCATGGACATATAGTATATCTGCTTGGCGTTTTTTTCATGAACTTGCTTTTTGAAGTTTACGCGCGTTTGTGTGAGGATATCTCTCACGCAAATACATGTTGCGCGATATATTTGGGCCTTGCTGGCGTCCTCCGGCTTTACACCAAAATATCTAGCAAGCGTGGAAGTGACCTGTGCGGCAAATTCCTTAGCAGTGACGTTATATTTCATTTTACCATCCTTCCTTCCGCTTCCCCCGGACGAAAGCATTATATCAATTCACTTTTATAATATGTAACATATTATAAGACGACGTTATTTATTTTACTTTTATATTGAATAGATGTCAACATCCTATGGGGGATTTTGACAAATTTGCAACTTTTATGTCAAAGATTTTTGTAGATCTCTTCATATTTCTTTGCGCTTACTTCCCAGCCGAAGTCCGACTTCATGCCGTTTTTTATCACCTTGTTCCAATTATTCTTGTCGTAATAACATGCGTATGCTCTCCAAACGGCGTCAAGCATATCGTACGCATTGTAGGTCTTAAAGGTGAATCCTCTGCCCTCACCGGTCTCGGGATTGAATGCGGGCACCGTATCTTTCAGCCCACCCGTCTCGCGCACAACGGGCACGGACCCGTAACGCATGGCGATGAGTTGACTCAATCCGCAAGGCTCGAATTTGGACGGCATCAGGAAAATATCGCCGGCTCCGTAAAGCTTGCTCGCAAGATCGCCCGAAAAAGCGAGGATGGCTCGAAATTTATTCGGATATCTGTTTTCTACGGCCTTGAGCATATTTTCGTATTTCCAATCGCCCGTGCCGAGCACAATTACCTGCACGTCGGCGCGCATTATGTCGTCAATCACCGTCGCCACGAGATCGAGCCCCTTTTGCTCGGTGAGGCGGCTAACCATTGTGATCAACGGACGGTTTGCGTCATAGGGCAAATTTATCATCTCAAGCAAAGCTCGCTTGTTCGCAGCTTTTTTTGAAACGTAATCTTTAAGCGAATATTTCTCAAACAGCCTCTCATCCTTGCGAGGATCGTAAACCGTCTGGTCAATACCGTTCACTACTCCGTGCAACTTATATCTGCGCTCTGACAAAATGCTTTCCAACCCGTATGAATAAAACGGATCCAAAATTTCGCCCGCGTACGTTTCGCTGACGGTAGTCACAGCGTTCGAAGTCTCTATGCCGCCCTTCATAAAGTTGAGGCAATCCCCCATCATCACAAGCGAATTAGCCCAACTCGGCAACCCCAATATATCGCCTATCAACGCCTCGCCGTATTTGCCTTGGAACTCTATATTGTGAATTGTAAATACGGTCTTTATGTGCTGATATTCCTCCGAAAAACGATAGAAAACATCCAAAAACACGGGCGTCAACGCCGTATGCCAATCGTTGGCATGCAAAATGTCGGGATAAAAGTCAATAAGCGGCAACGCTTCCAAAACAGCTTTGGAAAAAAACGCGAATCGTTCTGCGTCGTCGAAGTGCCCGTACAGCCCTTTTCGCTTGAAGTAATACTCATTGTCAATGAAATAATATTTCACCCCGTCGTAATTCATCTCATATATGCCGCAATACTGCCTGCGCCAACTGAGATCTACATAAGTGGAGGAAAGAAAATGAAAACTGTTGCGATACATGTCGCCTATCTCTTCTTTATAATAGGGGATAATGACTCGACAATCATGTCCGAGTTTGCACAACGCCTTTGGCAACGCGCCTGCAACGTCGCCGAGTCCGCCCGACCTCACAAACGGCGCCGCTTCTGACGCCACAAATAAAATCTTCATATTTTCACCTCTATAAATTGGTTTACGCCTCGATGCTATACTTCTATTATAAAGTTTTTTATTATATTTTCAACACCCAAATTTAATTGTATAACATAAGATTTTCGATTGGCCGCAAAATATTATGAAAATGCTTTTTTTCTCAATGCTTGATGGACGGAGACACTGGCCGTATTGACTGTCGACCGCCGTCATGATATCATTCAAATACGATTATGTCGCGCGTAAAAAAATAAACTATTGCGCAATAAATAATTGCGAGGACGCTTATGAAAGTGAATAAAGCCCAAATTGCCGCTATTGTTGCGACCCAATACGGCAAAGCTCCGCGCCGTGTCAAATATCTCGGCGGCGGCTCATTCGGACGTGCATTCAAGGTCAAAGTTGAAGAAAACACGTTGGTAGTCAAAGCGTTTTTGCGCGACGGCATGTGCGAGAATGAGGCGACAGAACTCAAAATTTTACGCGAATATTGCCCGGCCAAAATCCCCGAAGTATATTTTGTACGCCTTAAGAGAGAAGGAGCGCCCGTAGATTGTTTGGGCATGGAACTTCTCGAAGGGCACGATTCTTTCACAAACTTTGCTTTTCTTTTCAAACCTCGCAAACAAAAACAGCGCTTTGCTAACGCGGTCTGCGACGCGCTCGTTCGGTTGCACAGCCATACCTCTCCGAAATTCGGCAACATATCGAACCCTCAATATGATTCATGGCAAGATTTTTATTTTCCGTATGCGCAAAAAATAATGCAATCCGCAGAAGAACTGTATACGCAGGGCCATCTTAAAAAATATATCTATACTACGGCGAAAACGTTGTGGACAAATTACGATTATATATTCAGCGACGAAGTGAAGGAGGCATGTCTAATACATGGCGACGTAAACGTGATGAATATCATGACAAAAAAGCCGTTTGAATTCGTAGGATTCATAGATCCTCTGGACTCGATGTACGCCGACAGAGAATATGAACTTTTTCAACTTTTCAATCTGACGGGCAACGCGTTCAAATTGTACGAAACGTATAAGGCTAAATATCCGGTTTCCTCAAAATGCGACCTCAAATGTGCATTTTACTCCCTTTTTCAAGAAATAAATTGTTACCTACGCAACGGCTCTTACTCGGGATTCATTATGCGCTCCGCAGTAAATAACGCCAAGAAACAACTTGCATCTATACCTAAAATATATCAAATTTCCGACTTGCCCAACAGATAATCTACGGACACATTAAAGATCTCGCTCAACATCACGAGGGTTTGAAGATTCGGCTCCCCCGTTCCGTATTCATAGCGCGCATAGGACTGTTGCTTTATATTGAGCATATTTGCGAGATGCGTCTGTGTGTATCCGTACATAAGCCTTAGCTCTTTCAAACGTTTTGAGAAAATAAAAATTGTTTCGCACATACTTGACATATTACAGCAGTTGGCTGTATTATGATGATATACAGCAGTTTGCTGTAAAAAGTTCGTTTTTCGGAGTACTATTATGAAAAAATTTATCAAATTATTTGCCACATGCGCACTTTTTGTGATCGTTTGTCTTACGTTTACAGCCTGCGGAATATTTGGAAACGGCGGAGGCGATTTCAAAAACAAATCGGTAACAATCAGCGTCTACAACGGTTCTGCAAGCAGTAATTATACTCTGGCTGTCGGAAAAGAAGCGCACATCGAACCCGTATTGAAAAGCGGATATTATTTGACAGGCTTTTTCGACAGCGAGACGGGCGGCACGAAATATTTCGATACAAGCGGCGATTCGACCTCGGTGTGGCAAAAAGATTATCCGACAACTTTCTATGCACAGTGGGATGATGTTAAGAATTTAGGAACACAGGCATGGGACGGGCTTTACAATAATCAATACTATTTGGGAATGCCGAAGACATTATCTTTTACGGCATCTAATACTCAATTTGTTAACGCTTTGCAAGGCAATTATGACAAAACGATAGAAATCACATTGAAACTTAGAATAGCCACTCAAGAATGGCCATTGATCGGTTCTCCTGCTGCAGACGAAACCCAAGCTTATGATATAGAATATCGTGATAAAGCCGACGACAATGGATACGAGGTCTTTGCAAAAAAAACAGTTAGAACGATAGGTAGCAATTGGAACGACTTCATAATTACAGTCACCTGTCCTGCTAAAATTTTCAGAGGCAACTTGAAAATGTCCGTTTATATTCGTAGATACCAATATAGTGACAGTGGCGATTATTATCCTGAAGCATATGCAAAAGAAGTAATGCTGGAAGTACGTTTTGTTTGAAATTGAAATACAAAAAATAAGATAAATAAGAAAAAACAAATCGTATGAGCGCCGGTGTACTCCTTGTTCATAACACAAATTAAAACGGCATTTACGCAGTTGTTCGTTACCTACATCTATTATAAACCGCGATATTTATTCAAAGACAAGGGAAAGCCCTCTCGACGAGCGTGAGCGTACTTAATCGTACGTGACCGTGAGACGAGAGGACTTTGACACAGTATTTGGGCAAATAGTGCGGTTTTAGATGACTTTGCCCTTGACGACCACCATGGGATACGACTCATATCCGCTGAGCGTTCTGCCCGACTGAATGATGACGTCCTTGTCGGTGATCGTATAATCAAGCGAGGCCCCGTCCATTATTATCGAATCTTCCATAATTATGGAATTGCGTATCACCGCGCCCTTGCCCACTTTCACCGAGCGGAAGAGGATAGAATTTTCCACAGTGCCGTCTATGACGCATCCGTCGGCGATGATCGAATTTTTGACATTGGCTCCGTCCTTGTATTTGGCAGGGACGCTATCCTTGACCTTGGTAAGAATGGTCGAATGTCTATAGAATAAATTCTCTCTGATCTCGGGATCCAGCAGCTCCATGCTGTGCTTAAAATAGGTAGGTATGCGATCTATAACGGCGACGTAGTCTTTGACGACATAATTCATAATATACAACTCGTCGAGTTTCTTTTGCAAAATATCCTTTTCGAAATCGTACGCGCCGTGAGCATATGCGTTATCCACAAGCGAAATAAGCAAATCTTTCTTGATGAAGTATATATTGAGGTTGCAAAGTTGTTTGCCGGTGTCGCTCGCTATGGGATAGCGCATATCCGTGATGCGGTTATTTTTGTCTGCGGATATGATGATCTTGCGTGGATTTGTGTCGTCCGTGTTGTAAGTGAGCACGGTGATGTCGGCGCCTTTGTTGATATGAAATTCCTCCACAGCCTCGAAGTCGATATTGAAAGCGATGTTGGTGTTGGCGATGACGACATACTCCTCGTTGTTGTCCATCATAAAGCCGCGGAGCGTATAAAGAGCCTCTATCTTGCCCTTGTATACGTCATGCGCGCTGTTGAATACAAAGGGAGGGAAAACGGTGATGCCGCTGTTTTTTCTGTTAAGATCCCAGTCTCTGCCCATGCGAATATGATCCATAAGGGAGTTATAGTTGCTGCGCGTCACAATGCCTATAGTCGTAATGTTTGCATTGACAAGATTGGACAGTGCAAAATCTATAAGTCTGTATCTTCCTCCAAACGGCAACGACGCAGTCGTGCGATGTATGGTGAGGTCATTCAAATGACTTTCCGCATCAGATGTAAAAAGAACGCTCATTGTATGGTTTTTCATACTTCCCTCCTTAGCCCAACATCTCGTTGGCGCCCACTTGCGCGTCAGGCTCGAGATGATAATGCGGCCCTATTACGCTTATCTTCCACTCTCCGGGTTTGCACTCGTCAAGCGTTTCGCCGACCATGGCATTTTTGCCGACTACTGCGTTCCAGCCTATTATCGAATATCTCACGTCCGCTCCGTCCTCGATGACTGCGCCCGGCATTATTATTGACGCTTCGACATATGCGCCCTCGCCTATCGTGACCGAATGCGAAATGACGCTGTCCTTCACCGTGCCTTTTACGACTGTGCCCTCCGAAACGAGACAATTTTTCACTTTGCCTGTGGGTGTGATAAACTGCGGCGGCTCCGCGTTGTTACGCGCATAAATCTTCCACTTATCGTCGTCGAGATTGAGTTCGCTGCCGTTCAAGATATCCATATTTGCCTCCCAAAGAGAGGATATGGTGCCGACGTCCTTCCAATATCCGTCAAACTGATATGCAAACAGACGCTGTTTGTCGGCCAACATTTTGGGAATGATATTTTTGCCGAAATCGTTCTCCGAAGTTTTATCCGCCTCGTCGTCTATAAGATATTGCCTGAGCTTCGCCCAAGTGAAAATGTATATGCCCATGGACGCTTTCGTGCTTCTCGGCTGCTTCGGCTTCTCTTCGAACTCTTCTATCTGTCTCGAGTTTTTCTTCAAGTTGAGTATGCCGAAGCGGCTCGCCTCCTCAATCGGCACGTCGCGCACCGCGATCGTGCAATCGGCGTTGTTTTGTTTGTGATCGGCAAGCATAAGACTGTAATCCATCTTATAGATATGGTCGCCGCTCAAAATCACGACATAATCGGGCTCATAGTTGTCGATAAAGTCTATGTTTTGATAAATGGCGTTCGCCGTCCCTTTATACCATTCGCCGGATTTTGCCCCCATGTACGGCGGCAAAACGTAGATGCCTCCGCTCAACCTGTCAAGGTCCCACGGTTGTCCGTTGCCGATGTATTGGTGAAGTTCGAAAGGTCTGTATTGCGTAAGAACGCCTATCGTGTCTATGCCGCTGTTGATGCTGTTTGAAAGCGGAAAGTCAATGATGCGATACTTTGCGCCGAACGGGACCGCGGGCTTGGCCACGTTTGTCGTGAGCACTCCAAGCCTCGTGCCCTGCCCACCGGCAAGCAGCATGGCAATGCACTCTTTCTTAGAATTTTTGCCCATTAGTTTTCCTCCTTATATTCAGGTTTAAGAAACATGACCGAATTTTTGGGTATATTCGCTTTTATCGAATACGGTTGTCCGTGCGAAGGCTTTGCAGTGGCGCGGAAGCTCGGGCGACGCTCCTCCTCTCCGCCGTATTTCTTCAGCGCGGAAAACAATTCCGCCTTATAAGTGACGCATTCCGGCACGCCCATGACATATTTCAGCCTCTCGACGGGTGAAAAGTTGACGATGCAAATTACATATTCTCCGTCCGCCGCGCGACGTATGAATGACACAACGTTTTGAGTGTTATCGTCGACTACTATCCACTTGAACCCTTCATAGCTGCAGTCGAGTTGCCACAAAGCCTTATTTTCCAGATAAAAAGCGTTTAGATCTTTGATGAATTTTTGGAAAGTGCGATGACGCGGATAATCAAGCAAAAACCAATCAAGTTGCTGTGTATAATTCCACTCGATAAATTGAGCAAACTCATTGCCCATAAAATTGAGTTTCTTTCCGGGGTGACCCATCATATAACCGTAAAATGCCTTAAGACCCTCGAATTTCTGATCGTAATCGCCGGGAATTTTGTTTATCATACTGCACTTGCCGTGCACCACCTCATCGTGAGATATCGGGAGAATATAGTTTTCGCTGTACGCGTATGTGATTGCAAACGTGAGATTGTTGTGATTGTCCTTTCTGAAGAATGGATCGAGCGAAATATAGTGAAGTGTGTCGTTCATCCAGCCCATATTCCACTTGAAGTTGAACCCCAAACCTCCGTCATAGGCGGGTTTTGTGATCATGGGATAAGCCGTTGACTCTTCCGCAATTGTCAATGCACCGTGATATTTGCTGAGTATGGCGGAATTCATCTGCTTGATGAAATCTTTCGCCTCGAGATTGTAATTGCCGCCGTATTGATTGGGCACCCATTCGCCGTCTTTTCTGCCGTAGTCCAAATAGAGCATGCTTGCCACAGCGTCGCAGCGAATACCGTCGATATGATACATGTCAAACCAAAACATCGCCGCGGATATAAGGAAGGATTTGACCTCGTTTTTGCCAAAGTCGTAGACCTTGGTGCCCCATTCTTTGTGTTCTCCCTTGCGAGGGTCTGCATACTCGTAAAGCGGAGTGCCGTCAAACATCGCGAGGCCGTGTTCGTCGCGCGGGAAGTGCGCGAGCACCCAATCCAATATAATGCCTATACCGGCCCTATGGCAACGATCGATAAACTCCATTAAGTCTTTTGGAGTACCGTATCGCGAGGTGGGCGCGTACATGCCCGTCACCTGATAACCCCAACTGCCCTCAAACGGATATTCCGTCAACGGCATGAGCTCTATATGCGTGTATCCGAGTTTTTTGACATAGGGGATCATTTCGTCCGCCATCGCCTTATAATTTATCACATTGCCGTCCGCATAGCGCTTCCAGCTGCCGAAATGCACCTCATAAATATTCATCGGGCTACCGTAGGGATTGAAGTTTGCCCTTTCGTTCATCCACTTCCTGTCTTTCCAGCGATAGCCGTATATGTCGTACAGTTTGGAGGCGTTTGCCGGCGCAGTCTCGAAATGCAGCCCGTATGGGTCACACTTGAGTACGGTGTTGCCGCTCTTGTCTGTCACGGCATATTTATAAGCGTCATACTGCTTCAATCCGGGCACAAAGGCCATCCATATACCGTCGTCGGTCGACTCCATCGGATTTGCTCTTTTGTCCCATGAATTGAAATCACCGACCACCGCCACCGCTTTGGCATTGGGAGCCCAGACGGTGAAATACCATCCGTCCTCGCCGTTTTCGACGCCCTTATAAGGCGAGAACATCTTGTACGCTTGATAATTTGTCCCTTCGTGAAACAGATAGGAAGCGTAACTGTCTTTAACTCTCTTCATAAGTCCTCCTTACCACTTATATTTGAGAAGCAATATATATTTATGATATCTTTATACACAATTAGAAAGTATATCAAAAAAAATTATGCTACACAATAGAATTTGCAAATTTTACAAAAAAATAAAATTTGAAACTTGCAAATTCTACAAATTTGCCAAAATAAATAAAAAAATTTTTCATTTTTGCAAAAATCAAATATTTTTTTACCGAAAAAACGTAAAATTGTTAATCAATGCACACAAACGCCGATCCGCTGCCGGAAAGTATTGCGATTTTGTGCCCCTCTTTGAGGCGCTCCTTAAATCCGACAAGCTGCGGATAAACCCGAAATGCCGCGCGCTCCAAATCGTTGCGACATGCGATCAACGCCTCTTCGATGTTTGTCGGCGGCGCATCGGCACATATTTCTCCCATTTCATCGAAAGATTTATAACACAAGCCGCTGTCCGAACAGAGAGGCGCTATTTCTACGTTGAACTCGGGCGCCTTTTCGTTTAGAGATACAACTTCTTCGCCCACTCCCTTCACTCGACATACGCCGCCAACGTACATCACGGGTACATCGCTGCCAAGCTTGCACAAAAACTCGGCATCTAACGCGTTTGATTTGCCTATACGTCTGCAATAAGCCTCCATCGCGCGCGCCGCCGCCACGATCGCAGCGGATGAGCCGCCCAACCCCGCGCCGAGCGGAACCCATTTGTGAATGGACAACCTGCCCGTGACATCCAAAGCCTTCATCAGCTCCAACGCTTTGGGACGGAAAAAAGCGTCAAAACGCGTCGCGTCAAACCCGTCATAGCCGCCGTACCGAAACGTCACGTCGTCAGATGGGCTAAAGATGGCGACATCTTCCGACTTTTCATATGGCACAACGATCATATCGAGAGTATGCAAATTTCCCCTCTTGCCCGTCACGGCTAGAGAGAGATTGACTTTGGCAGATGATCTGCCTACGAAGGTATTCAATGGCACTTTTACCGTCATCATAGCAAAATTTTAGCACATATGGGCTTTTATTTCAATATTTTTGCGCGTTAAGCTAAACAAACCTTAAGTTTTCTTTACTTGCCTAAAGCGGATATTATGATATAATGAAAATATAAATAATCGAGGTGTTATATGAATTTCAACATTCTGCTTGCCGAGGACGACGAGGATATAGTAAAACTGCTCAGATTGTATCTCGAAAACGAAAACTTTTCCCTGTTTTGGGCCAAAGACGGGCAGGAAGCGTACGAAATCTTTCAAAAAGAGAGGATCAACATCGCCGTAATAGACATTATGATGCCGAAAATGAACGGTTTCGAGTTGACCAAAAAACTGCGCAAAAAGAGCAACATACCCATATTGATACTTTCCGCCGCCGACCTCGACAGCGACAAAATTCTTGGGCTGAACGTGGGCGCGGACGACTATATGACAAAGCCGTTTAATCCCCTCGAATTGGTTGCGCGCGTCAATGCTCTGTTGCGTCGTTTTTACGATCTGAATAACGCGCCTCAAGATCAGGGCATAA
>CANREO010000003.1 GCA_947629635.1 uncultured Clostridia bacterium | reverse complement strand
AGGCGGCAAGGATATGGACTTCAAGTATAAAGATTGCGTCGACGAGATGCGCATGATAAATAAAGCGTTCATCGAAATCATGATAGAGGGCGATGCAAACGGAAGAGGTTTCCAATATCCCATTCCCACATATTCGATCACAAAGGACTTCGATTGGTCCGACACCGAAAACAACCGTCTGCTCTTCACCATGACTTCGAAGTACGGCACGCCCTACTTCTCCAACTATATCAACAGCGATATGGAGCCGAGCGACGTGCGCAGCATGTGCTGCCGCCTGAGGCTGGACTTGAGAGAGCTCCGCAAGAAATCGGGCGGTTTCTTCGGCAGCGGCGAATCCACCGGATCCGTTGGCGTCGTAACAATAAATATGCCTCGCATAGCCTATGTTTCCACAACCGAAGAGGAATATTTCAAAGAGCTCGAGCACCTTATGGACATTGCGGCGCGCTCTCTGAAAATCAAACGCAACGTCATCACAAAGTTGCTTGACGAAGGTCTGTACCCCTACACAAAGAGATATCTCGGCACATTCAGCAACCACTTTTCCACAATCGGACTCGTGGGAATGAACGAAGCCTGCCTCAACGCCCGTTGGGTTGGCAAAGACCTCACGCATCCCGAAGCGCAGGAGTTCACCAAGAAGACACTCAACTTCATGCGCAACAAGTTGAGCGACTATCAAGAAGAATACGGCGACCTTTACAACCTCGAAGCGACTCCGGCCGAAAGCACGTCGTATAGGCTTGCAAAACACGACAGAGAAAAATATCCCAACATCATCTGCGCAAAGAGCGCCGACAACACGCCTTATTATACCAACAGTTCGCACCTGCCGGTGGGCTATACGTCGGACATCTTCTCCGCGCTCGACATTCAAGACGAATTGCAGACGCTATACACGTCGGGCACTGTTTTCCATGCCTTCCTCGGGCAAAAGCTCGACAGTTGGCAGGCGGCGGCAAACCTCGTCAGAAAAATCGCCGAAAATTATAAACTGCCCTACTATACACTCTCCCCGACATATTCCATTTGCGCTGATCACGGGTATCTGGAAGGCGAGCAATACGTTTGCCCCATCTGCGGCAAGAAGACGGAAGTCTACAGCCGCATCACAGGATATTATCGTCCCGTTCAAAATTGGAATGACGGCAAGGTGGCGGAATTTAAAGAGCGCAAAGTTTACGACATTGCCACTTCGCAATATCACGGCAAGCCGATAAGCGAATTCGTGTGCACCGACGAGGCGCCCATGGTCAGAGGCAAACAGGAGATAAAAAACGCCGCGCCGCAAAATGAAATTCCTGCAACAGAGCCCACAAAAGTCGACGCATCAAAACTCGACGGCATCCTCATTTTCACTACCAAGACCTGCCCAAACTGCAAGATGGCCAAGAGCATGCTTGACAAGGCAGGCATCAAATATACGGTCATAGACGCGGAGGACAATGCGGATATTACAAGAGCCTACGGCGTAAAGAAAGCGCCCACCCTGCTCGTGCCAAAAGGCAAAAAATTGGTTGTTTACGAAAACGCGAGCAACATAAAAGCATATATCGAAAGTGTAAGATAAAACCCATCAAACAGAGGACGGGCACAACCCGTCCTCTGTTTAATAAGGAGCACCCATGTCACTGAAATACGACATTATCATTATTGGCGCCGGCCCTGCCGGCATGACCGCCGCGCTCAATTGTCTGAGAGCCGGCAAAAGCGTGCTTGTGCTTGAAAGCGATACCTTCGGCGGACAAATAGCGCTCTCTCCGAGAGTGGAAAACTTTCCCTCATACAAGCAGACCGCAGGCGCGGAAATCATGGACAAACTGTACGAACAAATCGTCGACTGGGGTGCGGATATCGAACTTGAAAACGCAAAATCGGCAGTTAAAACCGGCAAAAAGTTTGTTGTAACTACGGATTATGCAACTTATGAATGTACTTCGCTTATTCTTGCCACAGGCTGCAAACACCGCCATATCGGCGTCGCGCGAGAAGAAGAGTTGACGGGCAAAGGCGTCAGCTATTGCGCGCTGTGCGACGGTGCGTTTTATAAAGACGAGGACGTCGCGGTCATAGGAGACGCCAATACCGCGTTGCAATATGCGCTCTTGCTGTCAGGCTATTGCAAGAGTGTGCACATATGCGCGCTGTTTGACAGATTGTTTGCGGACAAAGCTCTTGTCGATCTTGTAAAAGCGCGCGACAACGTTGACATTACTTACGAAATCGAACTTAAAGAATTTTTGGGCACAGACGAACTTTCGGGATTGCGTTTCGAAAACACCAAAACGCATACCGAGCATTTTGTCGATTGCAAATGCGCTTTTATTTGCGTCGGACAGATCCCGCAAAATGCTCCTTTTAAGGAACTCGTCAATTTGGACGACAAGGGCTACGTGATTGCCGACGAAAGTTGCGTCACTTCCTGTGATGGCGTATTTGCCGCGGGCGACTGCCGCACAAAGAAGATACGGCAATTGACGACTGCCGCCGCCGATGGGACTGTAGCAGCCTATGCCGCTTGCGCTTACGTCGATAAAATAAATGCGGAAAAATGATATCGGCCGAAGCTTCTTGCTTCGGTCTTTTTTTATAATGCGAGCGCGGCCGTTTGTTGCCGCATAGTCAGATCCGTATTGCTTGAACCATGTTCCGCAAATATTGCTTGCCCACGACAACGTTTTTACATATAATGAAATCATGACAAAAGTGATTTTCATTGACGTAGACAATACTCTGCTTGACTTCGACAAATGCTCCGAAGACGCCATGCTCAATACCTGTCTCGATTTTGGGATAACGTTCAAACCGGAAATGTTTGACGCTTTCAAAAAAATAAACAAGGGGCTTTGGCATCGACTGGAAAACGGCGAAATTACAAAAGGAGAGCTGTTTGACGTCAGATGGGTCAACGTGTTCGGCATGTTTTGCATAGATGTTGACGGCGCGGCTTTTGAGACTCGCTTCCATGATTTTCTCAATGTCAGCGCTATACCCATAGACGGCGCCGCGGACGCGCTCAAATATCTTGCGTCCAAATATCGCGTATGCGTGGCAAGCAATGCGCCGACCTGCCAACAGCCACTTCGTATGGAAAAGGCAAATATGCTGCAGTATATCGAAAAATTTTTCATCTCGGAAGAGATAGGCCATCCGAAGCCGCAAAGAGAATTTTTCGACGCATGCTTCGCCCTTCTCCCCGACGTCACGCCCGACGAAACGGTGATGATAGGCGACTCTCTCAACGCCGACATCCGCGGAGCAAGGGCATATGGCATTAGGACGTGCTGGTACAATCACGACAAAATCCCGTATAAGGGTGACGAAGCGGACATGATCATTGACAAAATCGCCGATGTAAAAATCGTGCTTTGATACATTTGCGCAACAAGACAAAGGCGTCCTTTGAGACGCCTTTGTCTTTGGATAAAAGGGGAAAAGATGGAAGGTCCCGATGGACTTGCGTTTTATGCGGACTCCAACAGCAATTTGTCCGCTATTAGGGCGATAAATTCGCCGTTCGTGGGTTTCTCGTTCGGAGAATATATTTTGATGCCGAAAACGTTGTTGATATTTTCGATCTTACCTCTGTTCCAGGCCACCTCTATGGCATGTCTGATCGCGCGCTCCACTTTCGACGGCGAAGTCTGATATAAATCGGCAATGCTGGGATACAGCCGCTTTGTGATTGAATTTATGATGTCGGGCGTTTCGATGGTCATCTTGATCGCTTCTCTCAAAAACTGGTATCCTTTGATATGCGCCGGAATACCGACCGAAATAAAAAGATTCGATATCTTCTCATCCAAAGACTTGTTACGTTTGGTCACGGCCGTAGGCTTTTGAGGCGCCATAGACGGCGACGACAATTCGTCCAACAGTTTCTGTGCCATGCCGAAGTCAAAAGGCTTGGCGAGGAAATAACTTGCTCCATATTGCATCGCCTTTTGCACGAATCCGTCCGTCGCAAGCTGCGACATCATAATTACCACCGACTTTTTACTTTCAAGCGCGCTGAGCACTCCGAATCCGTCAAGCTCCGGCATAACGATGTCGAGCAAAATAAAATCGGGGCGCAGATTTTCGATCTGGTCGAGAGCGCTGACGCCGTTGTGCGCGACGCCTACTACTTCATACCCATCCTTTGTCTCAAAAAACTCTTTGAGGCTCGTACATAGGGCAACATTGTCATCAGCAATCAAAATTGTTTTATTCATAGGATTCCTCCGCAAACAAATGATAGCATATTATAAATTTTTGGTTTGGGGCAAAAATACGGTAAAAAAATCGTATTTTGTCGTAATTTTTTAACATTTGTCTTATTCAATTATGTACAGGTGAATTCTTTATATTTCTGTCAATTCGAGCGTATTTTAAGCCTTTTTTGAAAGATTTTCAATAATTATTTTCACCATTTTTTCAAACCACAATATGTTGAAAATCGTCGACTAATCGCTACAAGATAGAGCCGATTGAATTTTTTTGCAAAAAATGCAAAAAATCAGTTTACAGAATGGTTATATATAAATATAATATATGAAAGCCAATCCGTACAGAGGTGTAAATGGGAAAATATAAAAAATGTCCACGCTGTGAGCTGAATTGGATAAATGAAAAAGAAGAGCTTTGCGAAGTGTGCAAGGCCGAATTGGGCAAGGCAAGCACAATAAGTTTGCTGGAAGACGATGAGGATGAATTTATCCTCGAAGACAGGATCTGTCCCGTCTGCAAGGTCAACTATCTTGAAGCAGATGAGGATATTTGCGCTACTTGTCGCGCCGAACAAGCCCAAAAGAACATTGATAAAGAGTCCGAGGAGGGCGACGATTGGCAGGACTACGTCGACGATGAGCCGATTGCGGAAGAAGACGGCGAAGTTTCTCTCTCCCAACTTCAAGAAGAGGAGGAAGAAGACTTCGAAGAGGAAGAAGCTCAGTCCGACGATTTTGAAGAAATAGGCAATATAGACGACATCGAGGATATAGACGAAGAGGAAGAAGAGGAAGAGGATCTATGATTTTCCGCTCTTTAGCTACTACGGCGGCGCCAAACGGCGTCGCTTTCATTTTGCCCAAATTCGTTTGTCTTTCTCATATCGGGCGCGCCACTGTTTCGCGCCGCGCTCTCTCGCTTGGCGCAATCTCCTTCAACCCCTGCCGACAAGCTCGTCCAATGATATTTGAAAAACATCGGCGATTTTCCAGCAATCGCGAACGTTGGGGATGTTCACTCCATTTTCCCAATAGCTGATTGCCGCATGCGTAGCCCCTATCTTTGCCGCAAGCTGTTTTTGCGTCATATGTTGGGCCAGTCTATTGCTTTTAATTGCTTCTCCGATCACATTGTTTCTCATATAATCAAAATATAAGAATTCTTAATTTATAAGTTGACATTTAAGAATTCTTACATTATAATGTATGTACAAAACATATGGAGGATTCAAACAAATGAGTTATGTAGACAAACACTTGGGTCGCAATGAGACAGTGGTTCTGAAGGCAAAAAAGCACTTTTTGACTTTCTTTTCTCATCCTATCCTGTTTTTTACAAATGAGATCGCGCTCACAAATAAGAGTGTAATCGGTAAGGCAGGTTTTATTCGCACAAAGGCGCTCAATGCTCCCCTCAACAAGATACAAAATGTCAGCGTTTCCAGCGGTTTCTTTGGCAAAATTTTCAAATACGGCACCATAAAGGTTGAAACTGCGGGTTCTGAGGACAAGATCGCTTTCTATGGCATCAAAAAAGCGGAAGAGTTCAAGACTGCGGTGTTCAATCAAATGGATATCTTTGAGGAAGAAAAAACAAAGGCGCAGGCCGCTCAAATGGCTCAAGCTATGGCTTCCGCAATCAAAAACAACTAAAGAAGACATGTATCCATCCCTTTTCTATTTCCTGCCCGAAAGGGCAGGTTTTTTTATTGCGAATCGAAACAATATGTATATCGGCAGTTGCATAAATTCCGTCGCCGTGATAGAATATTTGAGATTTATAATATAGATGTCTGTAAAAAACTAATTATATATATTATAGAGAGGCTATATGGCAAAAGAGCTTAAGGACAAACAATTTGTAAAAGAAATCGCGGATATGAACGAGGATTTTCCTCAATGGTACACCGACGTCATCTTAAAGACTCAGCTTGTAGACTACGGTCCCGTCAAAGGCACCATGGTCATTCGTCCCTACGGCTATGAGATCTGGGAGCATATACAAGAGGAATTAAACAAGCGCTTTAAAGCCACGGGGCACAAAAACGCATACTTTCCCATGTTTATTCCCTATAGCTTTCTGGTAAAAGAGGCTGAGCACGTGGAAGGCTTCGCGCCCGAAGTCGCTCTTGTCACGCACATCGGCGATACGCCGCTTGAAGAGAAACTTGTCGTTCGTCCGACTTCGGAGACAATTATTTGCTCCATGTATTCAAAATGGGTGCAAAGCTATCGCGACCTGCCGCTGCTTATAAATCAATGGGCAAACGTTGTCCGGTGGGAAAAAACAACGCGTCCCTTCCTCAGGACCAGCGAATTTTTGTGGCAGGAAGGGCACACTTTGCATTGCTCCGAAGAGGAAGCGAGAGAAGAAACTCTCAAAATGCTCGAATTGTACAGAGAGTTCATGCAAAACGTGCTTGCAATTGACGTGCTGACAGGCGTCAAAACGGAAAAAGAAAAATTTGCCGGCGCCGTCGATACATATGCGATGGAGGCAATGATGTTGGACGGCAAATCTTTGCAAGCAGGCACTTCACACTATCTCGGCAAAAACTTTGCTTCCGCATTTGAGATCAAATATCTCGACCGCGACGGGCAATTGAAAAACCCATATCAAACCAGTTGGGGCGTGTCTACGCGACTTATAGGAGCTCTTATAATGGCGCACGGCGATCAACGTGGGCTAAAGTTACCTCCGCGCGTGGCCCCCGTACAGACGGTCATAGTGCCTGTTGCCTTCCATAAGGACGGAGTACTCCAAAAAGCAATCGAGGTCTCCGACCGCCTTAAAAAAGCAGGCGTGCGCGTAGAGCTTGACGACAGAGATCAATCCCCGGGATGGAAATATAACGAATGGGAGATGAAGGGCGTGCCCATCAGACTGGAGATCGGTCCGCGCGATATAGAAAACGGACAGGCAATGGCCGTCCGCCGCGACACGCTCGAAAAGATCCCGGTAGCTTTGGACGCCCTCGAAACGGAGATTCCGAAACTTTTGGACGATATACATGAAAATTTGTATGAGATGTCCCGAGAATTTTTGCACTCGCACATATGCGTTTGCGGCGATATGGAAGAAATGAAGACCGCCCTCGACAATAAAAACTTCGTCAAGGCGATGTGGTGCGGTTGTCGCGAATGCGAGGACAAAATCAAAGAGGAACTTGCCGCCACAACTCGCGTAATGCCTTTTGATCAAACGCCCGTTGGCGATGTCTGCGTGTGCTGCAAAAAACCTGCCACTAAGGTCGTATATTTTGCAAAAAGCTATTGACGATCCCTCTGCTTATGCGAGGATTTGCGCATTCTAACACGATAAATTATGAGTTGCGAACTTCTTTTGCCCGCAGGCAATCTCAAAAAATTGAAAACCGCTTTTCACTTTGGTGCCGACGCTGTATATATCGGCGGCAAAGCTTTTTCTTTGCGCGCATTTGCGGACAACTTTTCGGACGAGGACATACGAAGCGGTGTCGAATACGCTCATTCGCTGGGCAAAAAAATCTATGTGACCGTAAATATTTTCGCACGGGACGCCGACATACTTGCAGCACGCAATTATATTGTATTTTTGGCGCGGATTGGCGCGGACGGAGTCATCGTCTCGGACGTCGGGCTTCTCTCCCTCTGCCGCGAAGTCGCTCCGAATCTCGATATCCATCTTTCCACACAGGCAAATACTCTAAACAGCCGTGCAGTACGCTTTTGGTTGGAACAAGGCGTAAAACGCACGGTGCTCGGAAGAGAGTTGAGCCTGGAAGAGATTATGGCAATACGCTCCGCCGTCCCCCAAATGGAATTTGAGGCGTTTGTGCATGGCGCCATGTGCGTTAGCTATAGCGGCAGATGTCTGCTATCCACGTATTTTTCGGGCAGGAGCGCCAACAGGGGCGAATGTATACAGCCTTGCAGATGGGGATATCGCATTGCCGAAGACAAGCAACCCGACAAGCCGCTTGACGTTGAACAAGACGCGCGCGGCACATATTTTATGAACAGTCGCGACCTGAACTTGCTGTCTCGCGTGCCCGCGCTTATTGACGCAGGCTTGACTTCATTCAAAGTAGAGGGGCGCATGAAGAGCGAATTTTATATCGCCACGGTTGCAAAAACTTATCGTCGCGCAATAGACAGCTACCTGCAAACCGGTAAAATACAAAACCTCGATAGATTGGAAGCCGCGTTGGAAACGATTTCCCATAGGCCTTATACAAATGCCTATTTCGACGGCGAAAATATTGAGACTATCAGCGAAAACGTATCCAAACTCGAGGAAAAGGCAAAATTTATTGCCATTGTAGAAGAATATCACAATGGGCTCATCGCCGTAGAAATGCGCAATCGTTTTCGCGTCGGCGACATATTGACCGTTTTGTCGCCCAATGAAGGCGCGGACGGAAAAGAGTTCGCCGTGACTGCAATATCTATTAAAGACAGCGGAGAAACTACGGACGACGCTCTGCTCGTGCAACGACGCTATATCTTGCCCTGCCCCTATTCACTTTTGCCGGGAGACTTGCTTGTAAAATATTAAGTTCTATCCGTTTTTCACAAATTTTAGACGCTAAAACCCAAATAAAAAACCGAAGATCATTATCTTTCGGTTTTTATAATGTTTTTAGTTAAATTAAAGCGCGTTTAAATCGACACGCTTATTTTTTGTATTCCACCGTAGATTGTACGCTTTCGCGCTTTGCGATCACGGGGAGCGGCGCAAGGTATATGCCAAACTTCCCCGTATCGGGGTTTTTGCCTATGGCGATTGTTTTGCCTTTAACGGTAAATATCCCCGTGACAAGCGGAAAAGCAATAAATATCAAAGACAAGATGAGCATAAACGCCAATACTACATATAAAAACGCGCCGTTGCCAAACCATTCTTCAAAGCCTTCCAAGATCTTGTCCAATGCCATCACTCTGCCCACCGGCCCTATCTTGCCGTTTGCCTTGGCAGGAAAGATCGCGATAAATACGTACACAAGCGGCACCGTGAGTATAGTGGAAAAAGTAGTTATGCCTATAGTAAGCCCATTCCTCAATTTATCCTGCTCAACCTGCGAGGCGAGGTTGGAAAAGAGCATTATACCGCACGCCATCGTGACAATGACGACTATGTACTTTGCAAGTACGTTTTTTATATCGTAGAAGGCGGGGAAAATGCGCGCCGCGCCCATTGCGTTGACAAGAAAAAGTATGCCCAAAAGTATGAGGGCTATAGATAATGCAAACAATATAGAGCGTATTTTGTGCTTCTTGGAAAACATCTTTTTTCCCCTTTATTTTCTATATATATAATATCATATTAAATACTTTTTGCAAGCATAATCATCACAACCGAAATATAAAAGCGGCGCGCTTTGCGCACCGCTCTCATCATCTGGGTCGCGAGCCGTTTGTGGGCCTCGGCCTGGGGGCGCCGTTTGTGGGACGCTGGCCGGCAGGTCTTGCGCTCGCAGGTCTGGAGCCGTTAGCCGGACGTTGGCCGTTTGTCGTGGGGCGTTGGCCGTTTGTAGGTCTCGCTGCTCCGTTCGCCGGGCGTTGTACGGGCCGAGCCGAGCCGTTTGTAGGTCTGGCAGCGCCGTTTGTCGGGCGTTGAGTCCCGGCAGACGTCGGACGGGCGGAGGGCTTTTTCTCTTCCTTCTCCTTTTTTTCAGGCTCCTTGGCTTTCTTCGGTTCTTTAGGCTCCTTTGGAGCTTTAGGCTCTTTTGCTTTCTTTTCTTTCTTCTTTTCCTCGGCCACTTCAGGCTCTTCCGTCTTTTGCTCCGCAACTTCTTCCGCTTCGGGCACAGACTCGGCCTTTTGTTCGGACACCGGTTTTTCTTCGGACGCTTCCGACGACACGCTCTCAATGTGCGCCGTTTCTATAGGCTCGGTCGTCTTTTCTTCCGAAATCGGCTCTGCCTTCTCGCTCTCCTCGCCCTCGTGCGCCTTTTCTTCGACAACTTTTATCTCGTCATCATCTATAGCGAACGCGTTTTGCTCTTCTTCCTTGGCTTCCATTCGTTGCTCATACTTTTCGGGCAAAGCAGAGAGGTCGCCTACAGGTTGCGACTTAGCTCTTATGATCCTGTCGCGCGACACTTCCGTACGCTCGCGAGTCCTCTTGCCACACTCGCGGAGTATGCCGGCAGCGATAACCAATATCGTGCCTATCGAGCCGAAAATGTACAACCAATTGCGTGCCCCCATAACGTTGATAACCGCCATAAGCAAGTTGTTTGACTGCATATATGTCGCTTGCTGATAGCCGAGTATGCCGTAATGATAGTTCATAGGCACAATGCTGATCGCCAGGCGGTCATTGTCGTTCATATATATCGCTATATTGAGGTTACATCCGTTTGTGGCGTATTCTATAACATTCTGCAAATCTTCGGTTATGAGGTCGCCGACGGCGTCGGTAAGCGAACCCAAACTGTTGAGTATTTTTTCAACGAGCGTCATTATGGTCGGATTGCCGATCAGTTCGGCAAGATCGAGTTGGGTGACATCCATAGGCGTGCCCAACATATCCAACACCAGCCAGTCTATGGGGCGTCTGATCATACCGTTTTCAAACACCATCCAACCGTCCTTGTTGAAGCCATAGTTGACCTCTATCTCCTCGCCTTTGTTGTTGCGCATCTTGCCCGTATAATCGAATGTGCCGCCAGCAGCCTTAAACTCCTCCAAAGCAGAGGCGCTGTACATTTCATACAGGAAGTTTTGTCCGTCTTCGGTGTAATACATATTTCCCTCGTCGTCCATAGAGGGCTGCGAGTATTTCCATCCTCCGTTGAGAATAAGACGTAGCACTACGGGCACCGTCATACGCGGACCGAGCTGCGCATAAAGCAACAGCGAATCGTCAAACGTCTGATAGCCGTCTTGGTTGAATGAATCGTAATTTCTATGGAACAGATCGAGCAAACGCTGATTGTGGAATCCTTCTTTAAGCAAGCCCTCGTAGTCGAAGTGATTGTAAATATAATCCACCATAGACAGCGTAAAGGCGCGCCTTTGCAAGCCGTTTGTCAGCGCATAGTCGAAGTCAAGCAACACAAAATTGTTGTAAATAAACTCATACAGCTCATACTTTCTCGGGCTCTTTTCTTTAAGCACGTCCAATACTTCCGTTTGCAAAACTTCTTTGGTCCTGTTTTGCATGTAGCCGTCGTAATAGGTCTGTATCTCGTCGTTTTCATAACTTAAGAAGTTGCCGTTTGGCTGCTCAATCTGCTTGGAAAGAGTTTTATACGAGAAGTCTCCGTCCGGGTCTTCGCTATCGTTCAGGGTGCCCGTCACGAGGTTTGCCATGATAAACTCGCGATCGTATTTGGCGTTTGTCTGAAGTTGATTTTCGCCGTTGTAATACAGATCTTCGTTAAACAGCGTATATGACGTTGCGGTCGCGATGATGTCGGGGGACACGTATGTGACGATGATCCCAAGACCCGATGTGACGCATACAAACGTTGCCGCGACCTTTGCAGTCTGCGACATGATACTGCTCTTGGTTTTGGGTCTTGTCACTATAAGCGTGACAACGGTAAATATTATTGCCATGACGCCTACTACGATCACGGCCACAAAAGGCCAGAAGGAATAATACGGCACGAGATCGTACGTCTTCAGCGCCAAAAACAGCGTTACACCGACGGGAGGCAATACTGCAAGCAAATGCAACAAAAATGCGAGCAACGTATATATCACCGATGTTTTTCTGTGATCTTTCTTTGCGCCCTTACTCACGGGAAACGCTTCGGGGATCGCGTTGCCGTTTGCATCGAGATTGATAATGGGCTTTTGCGCGTTTTTTCTCATATCAGTGCACCTCCTTGTCCGTATTTTCATTCACAGGCAAGGCGGTCGCCTCGCTTGCGTTTTGCTCGGGAGCGCCTTCGGGAGCATGCCCTTCCGCCGCTTTTACTTCGTCCGCAGCTATATCCGCCCCGTCTCCGGGCGCATCTTTCGCTTGCAGTCCGTCTTCCGTCGCCATAGGCTCATCCGGCGTTATTTCTTCCGCCGGCTTCTTCTCGTCCGTCGCAACGGCGTCTATATCGGGCAAGACCATATCTTCCGCATCTTTTGTATCCGCCGTCTGCTCCGGCTCGATCGGGAATAGCGTAGGTTGATCGTCCAGAATTTTGAGCGCGGCGATATCCTCTCTCATCTCGTCTGCGAAAGATTCTTCCTTCTTTTTATTTTTGTCTTTTTTCTTGCGCTTTTTGACGACAAGTTGTCCTGACGCATATTGTTCTTCCTTTTCCGCAGCAATGAAACTGCACAGATAGAACAAAATTACAAATCCGCCGCACATAAGCATCATATCGCGGAAGGCAAGCATTGGATACAGCTTGGGCAGATAGGTCAAATCTATCATAAATTGTCTCACTTCATTCAAGTTTTGAAAACCGAACGAAGAGGGGTAATTGCCGGTGCCGAGAGAGTCGCCTATGACGGTAGAAGCTATCATCTTGCCATATACGGCGCCCTCGAAGTATGCGCGCTCGTATTGGCATTGCATTTGCTGCACAGCCCTTTCATATTCATTCGCGTCCTCGCCCCATCTTGCCGCGTCATAGAACTCCCATACGGGCAAAAAGATGGAGGAAGTGTAATCGTAAAGCGAAGAAAGTATATTGCGCGCAATCATGCCGATGTCGATATCGATGATATAATTTACGGTGTTTTCATCGATCCGCTCGACCTTTATAAGCGGAATGTCAAACCCAAGTATGTTGATGCCCTTGTATGTCACGCCGTCAACGTTGACATCTTTGACGAGTATGCCGAGATTGGACAATAAATCCAATACGGTATTGACAATGCCCTTTATGGAGCCGCCGTTATAGTTTGTCAAAAGATTGTTGAGCGCTGTCGAAAGGAATTTGCTGACCTTGTCCAAATCGAACTTATATTCGCTTGCCGGATCTTCCGGATCGTCAAGCGCGTCCATAAGATCCAGCTTAAACAATATATCGTCCTCCGTGCCCATTGCGTCCGCGCCGTTGTCCTTGACCACTGCAAGATACAGATTGTTACGGTCGTGTCCCCATGGATCTTGCGCCTTATAGACAAGCACGATATATATGTCTTTTATGTCGCTGCGATCCATCAAATAGTTGAATATTTCCGCAACCGTGCCGCAGATTTTATCCACATCCATGCCGCTGATTATTCCCGAGAGTTGTGTCAGCAGATTTCTGAGGCTCATGCCTCCTGCCAAATCTTTCAGTATCGGAGCCAAGATCTCGCCGATATTGAAGCCCTGATACGTTATGTCCAACTCATCCGCGTTTTTAAGAAGATAGTCAAACAAACTGTTGTCGCCAAGCAACGCCGCCACTTGCGAAATGAGCGCGTCCAACCTGCCGTGTGTAAGGGAAAATCTGTTTTGATAGTCCGATTCCTGCTCGTACAGAGCTTGCAACCATTCGTCGGCGGCTTCGCCCGTCGTCTGATCGACAAGTTCGCCATGATAATATCTTTCGCGCCTCTCGGCTGCAGATGAAAACATTTCCGCACGCACTTCCGAAAGCCTTTTGCTGTCCTGCTTTTCCCATTCGGCAAACGCCTGCTGCGCCTCGTAATAGTCTTCAAGGATACGCATGACGTTGTCAAGGCCGAAGATCCAGCCATCGTTCAGCATGCCGGCTTTTGTATATACGCCGGGACCGTACGGGCCTTCGGTAGTGGGGATCTGTCTCACGCCCGTCGCAGGATCGAAAGTAAACGAATCGGACACCATATCTTTGGTATACCAAATGTATACGGGCTGTCCTTGCATGGAGCCTCTGTTGACCCAATAATAATGCGAATAAATTTTCCCGTTTATTTCCAGCATTCCGGCGCTATTGGGCTTAAGCCTTATAAGCTGTGCGCCTTCTACGTCCTTGGAGATGCCGTCAGTGCCGCAAAAGACGTTGTGTCCGTCCGTCGGATCGTAATCGAGCTCCCAAAATCCCGTAGTATTGTTCTTTCTGAAAGAAATATCGACGCCCGTTTCGCCATCGTCGCTGATGATGTTATAATAAGTGATCGGCTTATTTTCCATGTTGGTCGCCGTGCCGCCGCTATTGCCGCCGGTCAGCCCGACGTTGTATACGTTAAGTTTATTTTTGACGGCGTCGATCAATGAAAGCGTCCTGTCGTCACGATATTGCGCGCTGTGCGCCCTATAGTAAGACAACTCCGTTTTATAGTCGTCGATGGTGACCCCTTCCGGCGCGCTTGCCGCCAGATTGGTCAGTTTCGCGTCCAGCACCGTGTCCATAAGCAGCGTGCCGCCAAACATAAAGACGAAAATGCACACCAAGACGGTAAAAAGCCTCACCCTACGGTTTTTCACCGTCTTGCTGAGGATAATATGAATGATGGACACCGTCAACCACAGCACTACCGCCAACCAAAAACCGTAAAGCGCGGGCGAAGTCAGCAAGGACTCGAAATAAGTCAGCGTGCCTATGGTCGAGGTAATTTTGCTAGTCCCGACATACGGTGCGTGCCCTAGCATCGAAATGCTGGTCAAAAACACCGTGAAGATAAACAGTGGCAGGCCCAGAAAATAAAACAACACTTTTAAGATGCGGTACCTCTTGGCCCTCTTAACCTGTTTTTGCTCTTGCGTCATAATTTTCTCCTTGTTCTTATGTATGCGCGCATATATGCGTATACATAGTACTGTTCATATAATATCATACCACAATCGATATTTCAATATGATTTGTCGCATAATTTTTTTTAATTAAAAAAATGTTTCGTTTCTAGGCAACTTTCGGGTTCGAAAATTTGTTTCCGGGAAAAAGCAGCTCGGTCAAATTATTACGGATTTTTGTGCGCGATTTTTATTCTCTTTTGCCCGAGACACCCCTTTCCTCAAATCAAAAAATCCGCCGCCGTTTCAGCGGCGACGAATTTAAATAACTTTCAAAAATCATGGTTTATATGTGCGTTTTGAATATATAAAAATCTTATTATGCGATTTTTCTGCCGCAACTCATATCTATCATCGCCGCTATTTTCACCGCCATTTTCTCCACATCGACGGGCGATACGGACATCAATTGCATAAGCGCGTCGCCCTTATTTTCGGCGACGACGGCAAGTATGCCGATGTCTCCGAAGCGCGTCCTTTTGCCTTTTATCGCCGCCGGGCATACCCCATCCTCGCGCACCAATATTTGTCCCACTTTGTCGGATGAACCCAAGCTCGCGTCTACGGCGACGAAGACGGCGTCCGAGTGTACTTCTTTTATAAATGCCATCCACTCGCTCATATTTTTGCCGTTTACGTTCAGCTGTTCGGTGCCATAGACAAAGGTCGGCAATCTGTATTTATCCTTGAGCATCGTGCCGACCATCGGCCCCAGCGCGTCGCCCGATATAGACGTAGTGCCGAAGCAGACCACTACCACCTGTTTGTGCGCGCTGTCTATCAGCGGTTTGAGCGTCAGGCTGACAAATGGCGCAAGCTTGTTGTCGTCGGCAGGCACGACGGAGACGGCTTGCTCGTCCTTTTTTCGCTTTCCGCTCTCTACGGGTTGCCTTACGGCGTCCTCAAGCAGAATCTGTTCGATATCTTTTTTCAGTGATTTTTTCATTCCTTAATTGTGACCCACAACAAGTTTTTCTAAACCTCGAAGAGTAAAAAACGATTTGTTAAGTCAAAAAACGGTGTCATATCCTGTCAATTTTGAAAATGCAGTTGCAAAAGGCTTTTAATTTGGTTATAATCTAAATATATTTGTAGTATAAGTGCGCGCGAGCTCGCTGCGTGGAGGATATATGTTTGAATTGACGCTTGCAGTCATATCATATGCGGACATTGCGTTTTTTGCCGTTTTGGCAGTCGGCTTGATCTTGGGTATCATAGGCGGCGCGGCAAGATCCGCAAAGGGCTTATTTATGTCCATCACAATTATTTTGCTTTCCTTGCTTTTGGTCGGAGCCTCTATCAACGGGATAAAAGGTCTTTCTTTTATACAAAATATGACCGCCTCCCTCACCGAAAAATCCTCATCCTGGGGCGAGGTCTTTACGGAGCCGATACACATTGCCGAGGACGGCTCCTACTTCATGAATGTGGAAATAGACGGCGAAGTCAGGCAGATCCCGCTTGACGAGGCGGCGGGCAGCGGCCTTGTAAGCAAAACGCGCGGCAAGTTGGCGCTATGGCTGGCAAAGCGCTTCATCCATGAGGACGGACAGTCGTTGAACGGCGTCGCGGCGGACTTTATAGTGTCCATTGTGGTAGCGATCGTCATGTTTATCATATATTGCGTCGCGTTGGGCATAATAATGTGGCTGTTCCGGAAGATCTTCAGGCGAATGCACAAATCCGAGAGCGTCACATTGCGCATCGTAGACAGGAGTTTCGGCGCCATAATCGGCGCGGCGCTGACCATAATCACGATGCTGCTTGTGCTTGCCATACTCAAATCCTTGCGCAACACTTTGCCGACTGTGGACGAATATTTGACAAATTCGCCCGTATGCGGCTATCTCTACTTGCACAATCCCCTTGCGCAAGTTTTATCAAAGATATTCGGCTGATCGTGCGCGCCTCGGCGCGCATATACGAAATAAGGAGTGATTATGAAGGTTTTTCGGTGTACTTTGACTTTTGTATTGGGCATTGTATTGGGCATCGTGTTGCTTGTGCTTGCGATTGGCGGCGCCGTCCTTGCCATAGGCACTTCTATGACTGTGGGGCAGCTGCAAAGCTCCCTCACCGACGCCGAGGTAATACGTCCCGACAGCAAACTGTACGGCGAAACATTGCTTGAAGCAATAAAAGGCGTATGGAACGATTATCAAAATTTTCACGAGCTTTCTTTGAAAGTTTTGTACGAACACTACGGCATAGCCCTTTTCAACGGCGTGAGCGGCATTGACTTTACGACAAAAGAAGACCTTTACAACACGCCTCTGACCGAGATTATCGGCAATTTGTCAATAGTACTTGATTCATTCACATTAAACGACATAGGCAATCTTACGGGGCTGGATTTTGCCTCTTACAATCTTCCCGTTCTCGAAGAAAATCTGGACAGCGGCATCCCTTCCGCCATTGACAACATCATGAAGTCTTTCAGCGGCGACGGTTTGACGTTGCGCGCCATAAAAGACAAATTCAACATCGATCTCGCCTCTGGCAGCGACATGATCGCCGCCCTCCAGGACATTCCTCTCAACAGTTTCGGCAGCGTAATAGACGCGCTGAGGATAAGCACTTTCCTAAACGGCGACACCGATACGTATGTGCCGGTTGGCGTCAATGATCTGTATCTTGCCGCGGAGCAGGATTCGGACGACGCATATGTCGAAATTCCATCGGACAAACTTACTTCGCTCGATATCACGCCGGGGGCAGAGACTTATATCGCAGGCGGAAAAACTCTGGCGGACGGTTCAACAGGGCTTGACATAAGAGAGTTGCGCTACATCAAAAAATCCATAGAAAAGGACGGCGTCACCTCTTACAAATACGTCGTCGACAATTCCTGCTATGCCGCTACAGAGGAAGCTCCGACCGAAACATACTATCGTCACATGATATACAGGCGCTATGACGCAAACATTGACAACAATCGCGACGCGGCGGATCTCTGCGTGCTCGCGTATTCCAACAGTCTTGCAAGCGCAAACGCCGACGACATAATAGACAAAGGATTCATCTCTTTGGAAACTATCGTTGACCCCGAAGGCAAAAGCTATGCCGACGCCTCGCACGTCGCCGCAATAGACAGGACGTCGGGCACTGTAAACATTGACCGCGTAGGCTATTATACTCAAGAAGAAGCGCTGACGGAAAGTCCGAAATTCGGATTCGAAGGCACGATCACAAAAAGCAGCAAACTCACGGAGATTACAGATCCGACTGACGGCAAATACTATTTCCGCACGCATGTCGGCACCTCGCAAGCCGTCTTGCAGACCATCAACTATATGAGTATAAGCGACCTTCGCAACGCCGACGGTTTGCTTGACAACATCAAGATCAAAGACGTCGTATCTATAGACGAATCATCTCCCAAAATTTTAAGCGCGATCGCGGACTGCACGCTGTCAAATATCGGCGACAGGATCTCCGAACTGGAGGTGGGAGACCTCTTCGACGTCGACGGCGAAGACACTTCGCTGATCATGAAATCGCTTGCAAAACGAGGTTGCAAGATAAGCGAATTGGCATCCGTCGCGGACAAACTCACTCTCGGCGAAATAATCGAGGTCAATTACGACGAATATACCGCGGCGCCCGATGGCATGTACGTCAGAATACCCGTTTACGTCAAATACAACGCCTATGCGCCTTCACACAATCCGGAGCCGGGATCCGCGGACTTCGACTACGTAAAGCGCTACAATAAACTCGACGAAGGCGATTATCAACAAGCCGATGACGGCGAATACGTCCGCGTTTACTACTACACCCGAGACAACGAAGAAGACGAAACGCAGGCGGAGATGCAAAGATATAATTTGACGCAAGCCGCCGACACTGCGATCGCGATGCAATCCATCGCGCGCCGCGGCTGCACCATCCCCGAACTCGGCACTATCATGAACGAGCTTTATATAAGCGAGCTCATGCGCATAGACGCGGATTCCGCGCAAATTATGCAATCGCTTGCCAAGTTGAACGTAAAACTGGATGAGTTCGACGAAAAGATAGACGAACTCAAGATCTCCGACGTCATTGAGATCGGCGACAACGCGTCCAAACTCATGAAAACTCTTAAGGCAAGAAAGACAAAGATAAATGAGCTTGCCACCGTCACCGACACGCTTGCGATCGGAGACATGATAGACATAGTTTACGACGACTATACGCCAAACGAAAACGGCAAATATGTCAAAATCGTTCTTGCAAACGCCACCGATACCGAAGGGGAAAAATGCTATTATACCCTGTTTAACCCGGCAAATCCGGATCATGTCGGCAAAGAGAGATACGATCGCACGCCCAAAGACGAAGCTTCCTCGAAGATATTGCAACGCTTTGCAGCAACTTCGCTCGGCGACTTTTCGTCCGCGTTCGGCAATCTGCAAGTGTTTGACGTCATGGATATAGACGCAGACATCTACGCAGCAGCCACGGGGCTTCAGAGCCGCCAAGAAGGCGAAAGCGCGACCAACTACTATTTTGTAGACGAGGACGGAAACGAACAACGTCTGTTCTATTACGCAGAAGAAGACGGCCTATTCCGCCTCGCAAGCCAGGACTATATCAATCAACATCATGACGACAACTCGCTGTATTATATCAAATCCGCGGGAACGGGGAATGCCGTGTTGAGAAAGCTCGCGTATGTCAATATAGACAGCATGGGTCCGTCGCTCGGCAAGATCATTGACGATATGTTGCTCAGCGAGATCATCGACATTTACGACGCCTATGCCGTCGAAGTGGAAGAATCCTTTGCCTCGGAATCTGATCCGTCCGAAGATTCTCTGTATTTTGTGGAATGGACCGAAGGAGACGCGAAAGAAAACGGCAAAGAAGTCATATATCTATATGACAATCTCGGCAAGTATACAAAGACAAACGAGCGCTATGTCGCGTTGGATCCCGAATCATCCGAACTTACGAACGACAGATCGGAATTCTATTTCGTCTACAAAAAAGTTCCCACAACACCAAACGATATGGTAAGCATCCCCTCTTTCGGTCTGGACTTTAATACCGATGATTTGAAAGCGAGAGCGGCGGCGGGCGAATATCTTGCTAAAAACAATATTTACTATTACGACGCTAAAAACGACAATATGGTATTCAATCCGGCGCTTTGCGCCTATCTTGCCGCAAACGTGACCAAAACGCAACAGGAAGGCAACGACGCCAAGTTGTACTATCGCGAAGTAAAAAGCGACGCAAGCAGTGTGACCGAGGGCAAAGCCAACAACGAAAACACCGTATTTATGGGCTACAAATATAAAGACGGGCAAAATCTTTATGTCGACGTATTGGGCAAGAAGACGGCATATTTGTCCTCTAACGATACGTATATTTCCTTCTGGGATCTGCAAATGTATCGTAAAGAAACAGCCGAAAACAACTCGTTTATCGTCGTAAAGGAGCAGCTCGGAGACGGTGTTAGCACCGACGGACTCGTCTACTCCAAACACTACGCCGAAAATGTATATATAGCGGATGCCAACGGAGAATATGTATTTATAAACGGCGAATACGTCAAATACAGCAATGCAAACCCCAATCACGATGGGCAAATGCGTTTCTCCCTCAAAAAGGGTTATATCGCAACTCGCAACGAAATATATTATGAGAAAAACGGCGGTTTCGAGACTGAGCTCGATACAAGCAAAATACGCAAAGTCACAAACACCGTGCGCGCAAAGAGCGCGGCAATATTGCGCTTGCTTGCCGGTGGGACCATGAAGGACTTGAATACGGCAGTATCCAACGCCACAATGGAACAAATCATTGATATCACGCCCGATTCCATGTTCGACAATCCGTTTATTCGCGAAGCGACTCTGAACACTATGGGCGTGCAATTGCAAAAACTGCTCGCCGATATGACGATGGACGATCTCATCGCCTGGGCAAACGTCGACGGCGTTCCGGCGGAAGTTCGCACTGCCCTTGCCGGCGTAAAAATCCCCAACTTCATTTTGAGCGTCGAGTTCAAGGACTCGCAAGGTCTCGTCATCAATATGGAAAAGCTATACGGATACGGCAATTGACAACCGAAAACTTTTGAAATTGCGTTATTCCGCGCAGTTTTGAATTAAATTTTCTTGACAAATGCTACGATAAATATTATCATATACAAGCGTCAAGAAAAATGCCTGTTTAGCTCAGTCGGTAGAGCATGCGGCTGTTAACCGCAGTGTCGGGGGTTCGAGTCCCTCAACAGGCGCCATGATAAAAAGCAGAGTATTTGCTCTGCTTTTTATTTACCCTGTCATTAGGGAGCGATCTCAAACAACATATATATGCTTAATTATAAAACGTCCGAAAGCGCAAACGACACGCTCCTTATATATGGCACTTTGGCGTCTTTGTCAAACTGCCCATATGCAACCAACGTAAATCTGCCGTCCACACATGCCGTGCCACTGTAGCCGCAATCTATTTTTCCTCCGTAATCTTTGCCGAGCAGCAATACTTTTTCGCCGATCGTAGGGCTTTCCGTACGGTAGCTCAACAGATCTTCAAACGTACCTACCCAACCTAGCCAACCTGCTCCCACGGCTTTCGGTCCTTGCCCGAAAGCGTTTTTATACATTCCGTGCCACACTTGTCTGAAACTTACGATCAGTTTTTTTGAAATCGGATCATATTCCGCTTTGTGTCTGTCGCCGGTAAGCTCCGCCGGAAGTTCGCGCGGCTTGCTCCACGTTTCTCCCTCGTCGTTAGAAAAAAGGATCAACGAGCCCGTCTCATGTTTGTTTGCGCGCGCAAGCAAAATAAGCGTGTTGCCGGTGAGAGCGCTACCGTCTTCTGAAGGAGTGCGTATTATTTCGACTTCGCAAATATTATATTTGAGTTCATCTTCCCTATGATTGTCGAAAAGTTTTTCCGGCTTGGTCCAATGCGCTATCAATTTGCCATCGTAACTTTCTTCAAAAGTGAGATATGTCTTGTAATTTATAAACGATCTGTCATGAAAAGTGCCCATCCATTTGTTGACAAATCGACCGTTTTCCTTGATCTGCGTCAAGGACGACATTGCCACGATACAATCATATGCGTCTCCCCAAGCCCTGCCGTAGCATTTTTCGAATTCCGTCCAATTTGCTCCGCCGTCCTCGGAAATCGAAAATTGAAAACCGTCTGCCTTATACGTTGTTCCGGGCCATTTCGGACAACCCGAAATCATTATAAGCGCGCTTTTTTGCGTAAATTCGCCGTTTTCGTCAACAAATTTCAATTCATACAAAGTTGGAGTTTCCTGTGATTTTTCCCATGTTTTCGGCGTATCTTGTACTCTATCTCCCCAATTGACGCCGTTTCCGGATATTTTGGTGATTATTTGCCCTTTCCCGTGTCCCAAAACATACATCGTTATATATTTTCCGTCCTTATATACAAGATCGGGATGAGCTAAGTATTTATTGCTTTTTTCCACAACGGAATAGATAGCGTTGGTTTTTTCTATATCTACGACGGAAAGATCGAAACTTTCAAACGGATCTGTAGTTTGGTAGGTGAGATAATAAATAGGCACGATTATTATTACAGACAAACAAGCTAAAATACCTAAAATCACCGCAGTCAAAATCAAATTTTTTTTCGTCTTGCACTTTTCTCTTCCCATATCATATTTTCCGCTTAATATTATTCTATCTTAACAAAAGTTAAACATAATTTAACATAACTGTCAAGAGAGGGCGAATAATTTAAACTAAATTTTTCGAATGTTAAACTTGTACTGTCTACATATAATATTTTTCAAGCAAATAAAACTAGGCGTCATTAAAAATATAAGCGCAATATATCTTTAATCCGCTTGATTTGTTGATTTTTTCGGAAAATGATTTATAATAAATCACATCTATGGGAGACGTTATATTAGACTCGTTTATAGACAGCCTTAAATTATTGGCTGTGGTGGCTGTATTCACATACATCATAGCTTTTATAGAGCCGAAGCTGTCCGAAAAAATCCGTCTTTACGGAAAATTTGCGCCATTGATAGGCGCTTCCGTTTCCCTTTTGCCACAGTGCGGATTTTCGGTTGTAGTCGCCGATCTGTACAAAAAACATCACGTCACACTCGGTACTCTGATAGCCGTTTTTATCGCCACTTCAGATGAAGCTCTGCCGGTCTTTCTGAGTTACCCGAATAAAGCGCTGCACGTATTGCCGCTACTTGCGTTAAAACTTGTTTTAGGCATTCTATTCGGTTATTTAATCGATTTAATTTTTATAAAAGACAAAAAGTCCGTACGTCATCATCTCGAACATTGCGAAGACAAATATGCTATAAAGCTTATGCATTGCGAAGGCGCGGAACTTATAAGCAAATGTGAAAAAAGCGACATATGCGACTGCGATGAATGTCTAAACAGCGATTGCAATAAACATAATATTATAAAAACGGAAATAACCGGCAACGGAATATTGAGCGATTATGCACATAAAAAGCAATTGAAAGACAATAAAAGGGCAAATATAGACAAATTTTTGATAAAGCCTTTGCTTCATTCGCTTGAGATCTTTATATATGTATTTATTATAAATATTATTTTCGGCATTATTATCTATAATGTTGGACAAGAGAAAATAATAGAATTTTTGTCATCAAATAAATATCTTGCTCCTCTTCTAACGGTGATCGTGGGATCAATCCCAAATTGCGCCTCATCTATAATAATAAGCGAACTTTATATATTCGGAGGTTTGGGTTTCGGCGCTACTCTCGGAGGTTTGACAATGAATGCCGGCGTTGCATTTATGATACTTTTCAAAGACGCTAAAAACATAAAAAGAAATATGAAAGTATTATTATTGATGCTTATAATCAGTGTTTTTATATCTTATATATTCTCCCTAATATTCGGATTTGATCCTCTTTCAATATAGACTTGTGGACAACTTTAAAAAAGGTATATTAAATGTTGATAATAAAATTAAATTATCCACAGCCATTAAAATTAAATATTACTAAATATAGGGAACATAAATTTTAATATAACAAAGTGTTGTGTTTGAAAATTATTTTCCACTTGTCAACACTGCTTATTTATGTTATCATTATTAAAGAAAAATAATAATTAGATATAGGCGAAATATGAAAGTTGTATGTCAAGGAAATGAGTTGAGCGACGCACTGGCAAAAGTTGTGAAAGCTTTGCCTATAAAAAGGACAACTCCCATTTTGGATGGAGTTAAAATTACTGCCATAGGCGACACTCTTACTCTTTTTGCCACCGATTTGGAGTTGGCAATAGAAAAAAAGATAAACGCTCAAGTTTTGATTGAGGGAGAAATCGTTGTTCCCGGCAAATTGTTTGCGGATTATGCAAAAAAGATAGAACATGAGGAAGTAGAACTTGATGGCACAAATCCGTCCAGACTAAATATCCGTTATATGGACAGCGAACTGTTTATAAACTGTTTTGACAATGAGGAATACCCCATTTTCAAAGAAATAGACACTCAAAAAAGTTTTATAGTGTTGAAAAAAGACCTCAAACAAATCATAAATAAAGTAATTTTCAACGTTGCTGTCGATGACGCGCGTCCGACGCTTCGCGGCGTTTGCATGAATATAAAAGATGATGAGGTCGAAGCTGTTGCGTCTGACGGATATAGGCTTGCGCTTACAAAAACCATGATAAAAAACAACGGAGTTATAGACAGGATAGTCGTTCCGGCAAAGAGTATGGCGGAAGTAGCGCGTCTTATAGACGAAGGAGAGGAGACGATCACTGTATATGTTGAAGATAATTATATAATGATAGATCTCTTCCATACAAAGATAGTGACAAGGCTTATCAGTGAGGAATATATAAATTACGAAAAGATAATACCAAATGTATTTACCACTGAAGTAACGCTTGATAAAAAGGCTTTTGAAGAAGCAATAGATCGCGCTGCTCTCATAAATAGACTTGACAAGAGATCATGTGTTAAAATGGAAATAAAAGAAGATATACTTCAACTTTACGCGCACAGCGATGACGGCGAGATAAACGAAAAAATGGCGATAGGTCTCAAAGGAAAAGATCTTACGATAGGATTTAACTCAAAATATCTTATAGACTGCATGAGAGCGATAGAGGATAAAGTAATAAAACTCAACTTTACGACTTCCACAGCTCCTTCTATAATTAACGGAGAAGATCCGAATTGGTTGTATCTCATCTTGCCTTTGAGAGTTATAGGTTGAAAGAAAATAAAACAAAAAAACGGTGTAAATCACCGTTTTTTATCTATTAAGAAGCATGTTTTTCAAATCCATGACAATAATTTTCATTCTCGGATTTGATTTAATTTCGTCGCTTATTTTGTCTCTTGCATGAATGATGGTCGTATGATCTCTACCACCAAACATTTCGCCTATCTGCACCAAAGGTATGGGAAGAAGGTCTGTGATCAGATATATTGCCACCATTCTCGGTTCAACTATATTTTTTGTTTTTTTCTTTGAAAATATATCTGCGGATGAAATTTTGAAGTATTGGCAAACCGCGTCGATAATATCGCTTGCGTCAATAGCATCCTTTTTATCGTCAATATAATCTTTCAGAGCTTCGTTTGCCATCTCTTTAGTGTTGATTACGGTATTTGTAAGAGAGCTGAAAAATACTATTTTATTTAGCAGGCCCTCCATTTCGCGTATATTTGAAGTTGATTTTTCGGCAATAAAATGAGCCACTTCGTCGGAAAGCGTAAATTTTGCCTGGGCTGCTTTTGTTTTTAATATTGCGACGCGCGTTTCCATATCCGGGGCTTGAATGTCGACAGTAAGCCCCCAACTGAAACGCGTATGCAGCCTTTCTTCGAGCGTTGTAAGATCTTTAGGAGCTCTGTCGGAAGTTATGATGATTTGACGATTGTTGTAATATAGATCGTTGAATATATGGAAAAACGCCTCTTGTGTAGCCTCTTTACCTATCAAAAATTGAATATCGTCTATCATCAAAACGTCGACAGAACGGTATTTTTCGCGAAATTTATTATTTTCGTCCATAGACTTGTTTCTTATGACGGATATAAGTTCGTTCATAAGAGTTTCCGCGCTTACGTAAAGCACTTTTTTATAAGGCGCATGTTTTTGAAGATGATTACCTATGGCGTGCAAAAGGTGGGTCTTTCCCAAGCCGACTCCGGAATAAATGAATAAAGGATTATATTTTACACCCGGCTCGTCCGCGACGGTTTTGCAAGCTGCAAATGCATAAGCGTTGGATTTGCCTTCCACAAAGTTGTCGAAAGTGTATTTTTCAAGGAAAGCGTTCTTGTTTTTGTTTATGCTTTCAAGCGGCTTAAAACCGTCTTTTTCCACATAAACGGACTGCTTTTGCAAATAGCCTTCCTTTTCGTTTTCCGTGGTAATAATGACATCTGTGATCAACGGATTTACAGAGGAAACAGCTTCTCGTATAGTGTCGAGATAGCGGGCTTCGATGGTGCGCTTTGCGGAAACGGTAATGGTTGAAAGCACGAGAGAACTGTCTACGAAACATACGGGATTAAGTTTTTCCACCCATACTTCGTAAACGGTAATATTCATCGAAATCGAGAGCTGATTTTTGGCTTGCGCCCATAATTCCTCAATATTTGCCATGTGTAGAATTATAGCAAAATAAATAAATATTTCAAGCAAAAAATCAAAAAAAAAATCAAACACAAGATGTTGAAAAAAAATCGTCGCTTTGATATACTGCTTGTGTATGAGGATTATATCTCTCGAGCTGAAAAATTTCCGAAATTATGCCTCTGCATCCGTCAATCTCGGAGAGGGGCTGAATGTTTTGTACGGAAAAAACGCAAGCGGCAAAACCAACATGCTTGAAAGCATATACGTTTGCTCGGTTTTTCACAGCCCTCGCACTTCGAAGGATAAAGAACTTGTTCGCCTCGGCGCCGACAATGCGACCGTAAAACTTGTGTTGGAAAAAAAATACAGACGTCATACGATCAACATTCAAATTGACTCTCAAGGCAAAAAAAGAGTAGCCGTCAACGGGATCCCCGTAAACAGAGCCGGCGAAATGCTTGGACTTTTGGGCGTAGTATTCTTTTCTCCCGACGAAATGAAACTTGTCAAAGAGGCGCCTCAGGAGAGAAGAAAATTTATGGATGTCGGCATAAGTCAACAACAGAAAAGCTACTTTACCGCATTGCAACGATACAATAAAACCCTGAAACAGAAAAATAATCTGCTTAAAGAGCACAAAAGTTCAAACATCGACGATATGCTTGACGTGTGGGATGTCGGCCTTGCCAAAGAGGGAGCGGTCATTATAAAAAAGCGCACGCAATATGTAGCTACGCTGTTGGACGCGGCCGCGCGTTTTCATGCGGCGATCAGCAGACAAAAGGAAAAGCTTACGCTTGAATATGAATGTTCGATAGATTGCGAAGGCGATGAATCGGATATCGAGAGACGCTTGCTTTCGGCATTGAAAGAAGCAAGACAAAAAGATAAGGAATTGGGATTTTGCACCGTCGGGCCGCATAGAGACGATATAAGGATAGAGATAGACGGAAAGGACAGTCGCAAATTCGCATCTCAGGGACAACAGCGGACCGTCGCGCTTGCAATGAAGTTGGGCGAGGTGTTGATTTACAAAAACGAGATCGGCGAACCCCCTGTGCTCTTATTGGACGACGTGCTGAGTGAACTTGACGAGACGAGGCAAAGGACGTTGCTTGAAATGACGACAGGTTTTCAAACCTTACTCACCTGCACCGAATTTTTGTTGAACGTGCCGGCAACAAAGTTTAAGATAGAAAACGGAAGCGTAAAAAAATAAGGATCGTCGCAACGCGATGACCCTTATTTTTATTATCAATAATTTTTATATCCCTTAAGCAGTTCTATAAGATCGTGTATACGGTTTAGGTCGTCTTCCGAAAAGTAGTCTATAGTGAAGCGCCCCAAGTTTTTTGTCCCCTTCACTTTGACCTTTGTCGCAAATACTCTCTTCATATCGTTGACAAGCTCTCTCAACTCAAGAGGCATGATTTGTTGATCTTTCGGCCCTTGCGGAATGTTTTTGCGAATGAAATAAAGTCTGACGCTGTTTTCCAACTCGCGCACGGACATTTTCTTTTGGCATGCCTGTTTTGCAAGAGAGATGAGATATTCTTTGTCATCTATTGAGATAAGCGTCCTGGCATGACCGGGCGAAAGAGACCCGTCGCGAACCATCGCGGTGACCTCTTTCGGCAATTGCAAAAGACGCAAAGTGTTTGTGACGTATGGACGCGATTTTCCTATCCTTATCGCAACTTCTTCTTGTGTAAGGCCATGATTTTCCATAAGCTCGCGCATGCCTTCGGCAGCCTCTATGGCGTTTAAGTCCTCGCGGTGCAAATTTTCGATCAAGGATATTTCCTGAATTTGTTGTGTAGTAAAATCGCGTATGATCGCCGGCACGCGCTTCAGCCCGGCCAACAAACTTGCACGATAGCGGCGCTCGCCCGCGATGATGAGATAGCGATCGCCTTCCGTTTTGACCAGCAACAGCGGTTGTAGCACGCCGTATGTGGCAATAGAGGACGCCATTTCTCTCAAACTTTCCTCATTGAAGGTCTTTCTGGGTTGATTCGGGTTGCGGTCGATTTGAGAAATCTCAACCTCTTGTACGGGAAGATCTTCGGAGAGTTCCACCGAAATATTTGTTTCGTTGTCGTTGAAAAGCGCGTTTAAGCCCTTTCCGAGTCCGCCTCGGGAGTTTGCCATATTATGCCTCCTTATTTAAAAACTCTTTTGCAAGCGCGGCGTAAGCCATAGCGCCCGCGCACCTTTTGTCATACAGCAACACCGGCTTCCCGTAGCTCGGCGCTTCCGCCAAGCGTATGTTGCGAGGGATTTTGGCGTCATACACCCTGTCCCCGAAAAATTTTACGATCTCTTCCAACACGCCCCGAGAAAGTTTTGCGCGGCTGTCATACATGGTCAGCACAACTCCGTGCACTTCGAGAGTCGGATTGAGATGCTTTTTGACCAGACGCACGGTATTCATCATCTGACTCAGTCCCTCAAGCGCAAAATACTCGCATTGTATGGGCACTATCACGCCGTCTGAAGCGGTCAGCGCGTTGACCGTCAACAGCCCGAGGGAGGGCGGACAGTCAATAAAGATGTAATCGAAATTGTCCTTAAGAAGTTCCAACTTTTCGGCAAGCACCCGTTCTCGTCCGATGACGATTTGACTGAGCTCCAGTTCCGCGCCGGCAAGATCGTCGGATGACGGAATAAAAAACAGCCCGTTCACTTCCGCGGCGCGGACAGCGCTTGTCGTGTCGGAATCGTCGCAAATGACGTCATATATGCTGTTTTTTGCCTTTTTATCGAAAAGGCCCAGCGCACTCGAGGCGTTGCCTTGAGGGTCGAAATCCACAACTAGCACGCGCTTGCCGAGGGCGGCGATGTAAGCGGCAAGATTTACGCAAGTCGTTGTCTTGCCCACTCCGCCCTTTTGATTTGCAAATGAAATGATTTTTGCCATAGCAAAATTTTAGCACATAGTAAAATTTTTATCAACAATGTTTCACAAAAATGTTTCACAAAACACAAATTGTATAAATTGTATTGTCAGATAAACAAAAATCATCGGAGGATCGCTGATCGGGTTTTAAAATTTTAAGAATAATACGCCCTTTTTGTGCAAATTGTCCATGATAACTATAGAGGATTACGCTTTATTGCGCCCCAGGCTCTGGGATATTTTTTCGGAGTGGGAGCTAACTTTTCATATACGATTATTGCGCGCGGATCGCCGTTGGGAAGCGTCAAGTCATGCGCCTTTACCAAGCGCATGTTAAGTTCTTGCATGGCGTGCACTGCGGCGGCCGCCTCAGAGCCGTCCGTTCTGTATGCGACAAAAAGACCGTGCACCTTCAAAAAGGGCGCGGCAAGTTCCATCAGCGTGGAAAGAGAGGCGACGGCTCTTCCCGTCACAACGTCAAATTGTTCAAAATACGCTCTTGATTCCTCTGCCCTGCCGCAAATCGCTTTGACGTTGGCAATATTCAACGCGCAGCACGCGGAATTAATAAAATTCACCTTTTTCATAGTGGAATCGAGCGCGACGACTCTTTTGACTCCGGCGATTGCAAGCGGTATGGCCGGAAATCCGGCGCCGCTGCCAATATCTATGAGAGAGCCTTGCTCTTTTATATATTCATACCCCGTCAACGAATCTATAAAATGTTTTATTACAAACTCCCTTTCATCCACTATAGATGTGAGATTGAACGATTTATTGCTCTCTGTGACCGCGCTATAATAGGCCTCGAACTTTGCAAGTTGCGTTTTGTCGAGGCTTATGCCCAGATCGGCGGCGGTGTCTTTTAGCAGAGCGAGATTTTTTGCGTCCATAATTAAATTTTAGCATTTGCAATAATATAAAGCAACAAATTTGAGTAAGCGTATCTTGAATATTACAGCCCCATGTGATACAATAAAAAAGGAGGCGCTTATGAGGATCGGCATTATTACGGCTATGGCGGAAGAAACCATGCCCGTTTACGAAAAACTTGGCAATTTGGAGGCGGAAAGCTTTATAAGCGGCGTACGCGTGTGCAAGTTTGCCATTGGAGAGCATCTCGTATATCTTGCCACCGGCGGCGTCGGAGAAATAAGAGCGGCAATGGCGGTGCAACTGCTGAAGGACCTTTTTGACGTGGAAGCGGTTGTCAATTTCGGTTTTGCGGGCGCGTTGCGCCCCTCCCTCGGCGTAGGTGAACTCGTGCTTGCATCCAGAGTGTGCCACTATCAATTTGACACTTCCCTCATCGACGGAGCAAAGCGCGGACAGTACGACGGTAAGAGTGATGAATATTTTTATTTGAACGAGCGGTTTATCACTCTTGTACTGGCGGCAACAAAACGTCCCTTGAAAAGAGTGAGCGTAGCAAGCGGCGATGTTTTTATAGGATCTGACGAGCAAAAGAAGGCCCTCAGAGCTATGGATTGCGACATTTGCGACATGGAACTTGCGGGCCTTGCCATTGCTTGCGAGCGCAACTCCATCCCGTTACTTTCCGTAAAGGTGGTTTCCGATAGCGCGGACGGCAACGCCAAAGATTGTTTTGTGCAAGCGGTTTCAAAAGGGCTTACAAAGTACGAAGAAATTATGCCCGACATCCTGGCGGCAGCCACGGACAATGTCGGAACATTGCCTCCCGTCAAAAATAGTTAAGTTGTAAACAAATTTATAGACTAAAACATTGTCAGATCTATAAAACGGCCTATTTTTACAAACACATGAGCGCAAATCCTTTTAGCTTATAATTCCATTGTCTTGTCGATAAATTGGATGTTTTGACGCGCAACCATACGTTACGTTTTCATGTAATGGTTTTTACGCGTTAACAGTTTAATCGAAACGTTGTATCAATGTTGTGTGATGGATGATGTAAAAAAACTCATAGTTTTTAAAACGGGTCGCAATATTAAGCAATAATTGGCTGAGAGGCTAAACTTTATTTGTGTTACAAATTTTAGAAATTCGGCAATCTAATTTGCCAAAAACATATCAAATGGAGAAACTACTGCCAACTTACAACATTTAAAAACGCCGTCCCTATACATTTATTTTCTGTTTACATTAATGATTGTGCGCCATATCAGCCATGTTATCGAACTCAATTTATTTTGCATATGATCATTATAATGTGCAAAAATGTTTCACATGAAACAAAGCACTCGAATTATATAAAGATAATAATTAGGAGAGGCCGTGTTTTTTGCGCGATGAGCCGCACTTGATTTTTTCGTTGGTAAAAAACCGGCGAGCGTTTGTTGTTTTGGACATACATTTTACGGTGGCGTTAATATTTTTGCAAGTTTATCACCCTGGCATCGACATGGAAAATAGCCGATATGCGTTTGATCGTCTCGAACTTGTGTACATCGTTAATTATTTCCCATATTGGGCAATTCGCAATGAAAAATCTATGTTTCACGTGAAACAATGAAAAAATTCGGGATTGTTTCATGTAAAACAAATTGTGCTAAAATGCCACTAAACAGTGGGCTTTTTAGGGATGATGCGGAAAGTTTTGCGTTTACTCCATGTAAAATTATAGGGGTCTTTCACCCAAATTTTTCCGCGGCTTGAAAAACGGGAGTTTCACACGTTTCGCATCTTGTTTTTTTGTGTATTTTTGCATGGCCGGTGACGAGAGACCTGCACGCTGCGGCGCAATATATTGCAGACGACTGAAATAAGTTTAATTGTAAACAAATTACGAGAGTTTTTCTAATGCTCAACGTTTATAATCGTCATGCGCGTACACTTAATGGCGTGCGAATTTCTGCCTTCTACGCAAAAGGCCGATCAAAAGCTGCCAATAGCAACTAAATATTTACATTATTCTGTATATATGATATAATGAGCGCGTTAAAAATTCGGGGGGGCGGTCGAATGTCTGAGAAAGCAAAAAAGCAGCTTAAAATATTTCTCATCGCGCTTGTCGCGTTTATCGCGGCGCTTGGTATAGTACTTGCTTGCTGTTATACTCTCATAAAAACAAATATGTATAAAATTGCGATCGGCGAGCATTTGGACGATTGGGACGAGGAGAAATTTGTCTCGGAGATGGCCGCCGACAAGGAAGGAGGGATCTATCTTGCTCGCGACGGAGTCTCCGACTTTAAAATACTGTTGAGACCCGAGTACGCCGAATCATTGGAGGCGGACGCCATCTATATGCAGAGTGTGCTCAGACAGATGGTCAGCGGCAAAAGTATAGATGAAGTGGGCGACGCAGACGGATTTGAGATAATAAGCGAAGCGTCGAGTTCGCCGATGATCGTGCTTAACGACGTGCCCACAAGCGGAGAACAAGCGGACAAACTGTTAGAAGAGGTCAAGGACGACGGATACAGGCTGATGTACGGCGGAGGAAATATATACATTTGCGGACAAAAACGTACAACTGTATATGAAGAACTTGGAAAAGAGGTTTCCAACGACGGCACGTCGGGCACTGCAAACGGCATATATTGCTTCTTGGAAAACGACCTCGGTTGCATGTTTGTGCGTGAAGAGGCAAAGTACGACTACATCCCCAAAATGAGGACGATATGCCTTCCGGCCGACGGCGGCAGAGTGGACAACCCGGACTTTGCCTGGCGCAGAATATATCAATACGAAGTTAACGATTTCGTAAGCAAAGAAGTCCCCGTAACAAAGCTAAATTGGAGTAGACGTATAAAATCCAACGGGACCGGCGATTACATCTTTACGGATAAAGGCAGCGGACTGAACGACGGCAACGCGCAGTGGGGGACTTGGTGCCACAGCGTCTATACGTTTGTGCCGCCAGAAAAGTATTTCGATACTCACCCCGAATATTATTCGTTGATCGCCGGCAAACGACGTACGGAATATAACGGGCTTCCGGGTCAGCTGTGCCTGTCGAATCCCGACATCGTGGATATCATTGACAATGGCATGTCCGAACTTATGGAACAATATCCCGACGCTATCTATTGGGATTTTTCCATAAATGACAGCAGAATGCATTGCGAATGCTCACAATGTACGGCAAAATTTTTGAAATACGGCTCACACGCCGGCGTGATGCTTGAGATCATAAACGAGATCGCAAGTCGGCATCCCGACAAGCGCATATGCACGCTTGCGTATTTTTACACCAAAGTCGTGCCTCGCAATATAACGCTCAGAGACAACGTCAGCATAACCATAGCGCCGCTGAGCTCCTCGCAATTGCATTCGTCTAAATATGGGTTTATGAACTCTGCTCAAGCCAAAAAAATGGTAGAGGGCTGGTCAAAAATAAGCAAACATATCGCAATTTGGGATTATACGGTCAATTTCCGCCATTTGCTTTGTCCTTTCCCCAATTATGCCGTGCAACAGGAAAATCTTAAGTTTTATAAGGAGAACGGCGTGGATATGGTCTTCCATCAGGGAAGCCGCGAGAAAAACGACGAACAGGCAAGGCTGCGCAGCTATCTACTTGCAAGACAACTTTGGGACATCGACGTCGACGTAAATAAGCTGACAGGCAAGTATTTGAAGGTGACGTATAAAGAAGCGGCGCCGAAGATCGCCGAGTACCTGGATATTATGCACAACGAGGCGGAAAAGGCGTGGGAGATGGATATTTATGACGAGATAACCTACCATGAGAGGGACTATTTGAGCAAGAAGAATTTGCGCAAATATTCGCAGCTCCTGTCAGAGGCTTACGAGTTGGCGCAAGATGACGCGACGCGCTTCTTTGTGGAAGAGTTTCAAGTGAATGTCGACTATGCGTTAATGATGGCCGATTCCACAACGTTTGCCGAAAAAGAGCAAGCATTTGAAAGATTTAAGGCATTGACGGCAAAACATGACATTTTGCGCGTCAACGAAGTCGGCGCCGAATACGAAATGAGCGCGTTTATAAACTATACATACCCCGAAAAGCTTGCGCAAAAACGGACGTCGCTCATCGGTCTTTGCGTAGGTCTTGCTTTTTCCGTGGCGCTTGCTGCGTGCGCGATTGTGGCGATAAAACTCTTCAGAGGCGCTTATTTGAGGCGTAAGCGCGGCGCATAGGGACAAACACAAAGACAACTCAATATTAAATTTTGGGGCGTTTGGCGCATTTTTGAGCGACGCCCTATTTTTTTGTTGATTTTTCCTAATATAAGTGTTACTATATGTTTAAATATTACAATGTATATAGAATATATACTTGATGTGTATATATTTATGTTGGAGGAAAAATGTCAGACGAAGTGAAACACAGTTACGACGCCGGCGACATTCAGGTGCTGGAAGGGCTCGACCCCGTTAGAAAGCGTCCGGGCATGTACATCGGCTCAACGGACGTGCGCGGTCTGCATCATTTGGTGACAGAGGTCGTGGACAACTCCATAGACGAAGCGCTCGCCGGTTTTTGTACGCACATTTCGGTGGAAATACTTGCCGACGGTGCGGTACGCGTGACGGATAACGGCCGCGGCATACCTACGGGCATTATCGAAAAAGAGGGCAAAAGCGCAGTCGAAGTGGTGTTGACCAAGCTTCATGCGGGCGGCAAATTCGGCAGCGGAGGCTACAAAATTTCGGGAGGATTGCACGGAGTGGGCGTCAGTTGCGTCAACGCGCTTTCCGAGTGGCTCGTGGCAGAGGTAAGACAAAACGGCAAGCTATACCGCATTCGCTTCAACAGAGGCATTGCGGAGCGCCCTCTCGCTGTCGTAGGCGAAGCGGAGGGAACGGGTACGACCATTACTTTCTACCCGGACGACGAGATCTTCGAAACGCTTGAATTCAACTACGACACGATGAAATCAAGGCTGAGAGAACTTGCCTACCTCAACAAAGGGCTTGTGATCGACATTTGCGATCATCGTTGCGATCCGGAGCGAAAGGAGACGTTCTGCTATGAGGGCGGAATAGTGTCGTTTGTCGAGGAGATGAACAAGACAAAGGAAACAATATTCCCCGAAGTCATATATTTTGACGAAAAATATGTGGATAGCGAGATAGAAGTCGCGATGCAATACAATGACAGCTATTCGGAGACCATCCTTGCCTTTGCCAACAATATAAATACCGAAGAGGGCGGCACGCATCTGGACGGCTTTAAGGCGGCGTTGACTAAGATAATAAATGATTACGGCAGCAGAGCCGGAATATTGAAGGGCAGCGAAAAACTGAGCGGCGAGGACGTGCGAGAGGGACTTACGGCAGTCATTTCCGTAAAGTTGGCGGAGCCGCAATTCGAAGGGCAGACCAAAACCAAACTCGGCAACAGCAGTATGAGGAGCGCCGTCGCAAAGGGAGTTACGGAGGGCTTCGGAACTTATCTAGAGGAACATCCCAGAGAAGCAAAGGAACTTGTGCTTAAAACAATCACCGCACAGCGCGCTCGCGAAGCGGCAAGGATGGCGAGAGAGAGCGCAAGACGAAAGAGCGCGCT
>CANREO010000002.1 GCA_947629635.1 uncultured Clostridia bacterium | reverse complement strand
TGCGCGACGGACTCAAGCCCGTGCATAGAAGGATTTTATATGCTATGAGCGAGCTGGGCCTCACCCCCGACAAACCTTATCGCAAGTGTGCGATGGTGGTCGGCGAGGTGTTGGGCAAATACCATCCGCACGGAGACAGTTCCGTTTACGACGCGATGGTTCGCCTTGCGCAGGACTTCTCCATACGTTGTCCTTTGATAGACGGACACGGAAATTTCGGCTCCGTGGACGGAGATCCTGCCGCTGCATACCGCTATACGGAGGCCAGATTAAGCAAGATTGCGCTGGAGATGATCCGCGAGATAGACAAAAAAACGGTCGATTTTTACCCGAATTTCGACGATACGCGCGAGCAACCCGTTGTGCTTCCGTCGCGCTTCCCCAATCTGCTTGTAAACGGCTCCGACGGCATAGCGGTCGGTATGGCAACATCTATCCCTCCTCACAACCTCGGCGAGGTCATAGACGCCTCGGTAGCGCTTCTAAATAACCCCGACGCAACGGTTGATGAGTTGATGGAATATATCCCGGCTCCCGACTTCCCGACAGGCGCGCTCATTTTGGGCAGAAATACCATCAAACAGGCGTATCGCACAGGTAGAGGCATGGCGATTTTGCGCGCAAAAGCGGAGATCGAGGAGATGGCAAACGGCAAGAGCCGCATAGTGGTCACCGAGATCCCGTATCAGGTGAATAAGGCCAAATTGATAGAAAATATCGCAGATCAGGTTAAGGATAAGAGGCTTGAGGGCATCTCCGACCTGAGAGAGGAGACCGACCGCCACGGCATGCGCATAGTCATTGAACTGAAAAAAGACGCCAATGCGCAAGTTTTGCTCAATCAACTCTATAAGCAAACCGCTATGCAGACCAACTTCAGCATGATTATGCTCGCGCTCGTAGACGGCGTGCCGCGCGTGTTAAATCTCAAGGAGATGTTGGAATGCTATATTGCGCACCAAAAGGACGTTATTGTGCGCCGTACGCGTTTTGACCTCGAAAAGGCGTTGGAGAGGCAACATATTTTGCTGGGATTGCATATCGCGCTCGAAAATATCGACGCGATAGTGGAACTCCTTAAAAAATCGAGAGACCGTCAGGACGCCATCGCCAAACTCATGGAAAACTACGGGCTGTCCGACAGGCAGGCGGGCGCCATCCTCGATATGCGCTTGCAAAGGCTCACGGGGCTGGAAGTCGAAAAGATAAACTCGGAACTCGGCGAACTCGAAAAACAGATAGAATACTTTAACTTTGTGCTCTCCGATGATGAGGAGGTAAAGAAGATCATCGTCAAAGAGATGCTTGAGATCAAGGCGCAATACGACACGCCGAGACGCTCGGAGATCACTTATGACTACGGCGATATAGACATCGAGGACCTCATCGAAAAGGAAGATGTAGTCATTTCCATGACGCATGGCGGCTACATAAAGCGCATACCGGTCAGCGAATATAAGGCTCAACACAGAGGCGGAGTCGGTATCACGGCGCATAAGGCAAAAGACGAGGACTTTGTGGAGAAGATCTTCACATCGAATACGCACGAGAGATTGATGTTTTTTACAAACTTCGGCAAGGTGTTCACGCTAAAGGCGTATGAGATTCCCGAAGCGACGAGGAATGCGAGAGGCAGAGCTGCCGTCAACTTGTTGCAACTCGATCAAGGCGAAAAAATACAGGCGTTTTTGCAGATGCCCGACGAGCTGGAAGGCAAGTATTTATTGCTTGCGACAAAGCGCGGTCTCATAAAAAAGACGCCGCTTGAAGAGTTCGAATCTATCAAACGCAACGGTAAGATCGCGATAAAATTCAACGAGGAAGACGAACTTATAGACGCAATGGTCACATATGGCGATTCGGAATTGATAGTCGCCAACAGCGCGGGTATGAGCATACACTTCCACGAAAAAGATATTCGCCCCGTCGGCAGAACGGCAATGGGCGTCAAGGCAATGAATTTGCCCAAAGACGCGACGCTTGTCGCCCTCACAGTTGTCAAGGAAGGAGACGAAATACTTACCGTCACTTCAAACGGCTTTGGCAAGCGCACGGACGTTGCGGAATATCCGCTTCAAGGCAGAGCCGGCAAGGGCGTCAGGGCAGGTGTGTTCAATGACAAGACGGGCAACCTTGTCAGTTTGAAGGTCATACCCTCCGACAATGACGTCATGATGATCACCGACAGCGGCGTCATCATTCGTGTGCAGGCCGATGAAATAAGCAAGATCGGCAGAAACACGCAGGGCGTGCGCGTAATGAAGCTGAAGGGCGACATAAATGTTATGGCAGTTGCTCTCACGCCGCATGAAGATGAAGAAGCCTCCGATCAGGAGACGGCGGAAGAGAACAAAACGACAGAGATAACCGCAGAATAAACATTTTACATGTGCAAAATGCACACATAAACCACAAATACAAGCAAAAAGCGAGGCATTTTGCCTCGCTTTTATTTGTATGATTATTTGTAGAAACTTAAACAAAAAGGGCGCTGTCGCGCCCTTTAAGCTTAGTCGGAAATTATTCCTCTGAAATTGCGCCGACGGGGCATCCGTCCTGGCATGCGCCACAGTCGATGCACTGTTGCGGATCAACTGCATATTTGCTGTCTCCTTCTGCGATTGCACCGACGGGGCAGGTGTCTGCACATGCGCCGCACATAATGCATTCGTCGTTGATGAATCTGGGCATAGGTTTTCTCTCCTTTTTAGTGTTTAATTCATTTTATCACGGACACTTTGATTTGTACAGTACAAATTTTATTTTTTATCGTAAAAGGCAGGCGGTTCTTGTTTTGTAACGTTGCTTTTTCCAAATACAGGATATTCATTCTTCGGAGTCGGGCAAAGCATCTATTTCCGCAGTGGATTGTCTTTCGCCTATGCGCATTTCGTCGAGTTTGTATGTCTTTATGTCCAAGCTTCCGTCTTTAAGCATAACTTTGACGCGCGCGGTCTGCTTGATCAAGTCGTTTGATTCCACAGTGCCTTCGCCGTCGGGAGTGCTCACTTTGCTGCCCACTTTTGGCATGAGTTTATACACTTCGCTGTAATACGCGTTTTCATAGTTCAGGCAACACATCAGCCTGCCGCAAACGCCGTTTATCTTTTGCGGATTGAGGGAGAGACCTTGAACTTTTGCCATTTTTATGGATACTTTGGTGAAGTCCGGCAGGTGAACGGCGCAACAACACGGCCTGCCGCACGGAGCAAGAGCGCCTCGCATCTTCGCGTCGTCCCTCTCGTATATTTGTCGAAGTTCTATCCTTATTTTGAAAATAGACGCCAGCACGCGCACAAGCTCCCTGAAATCCACTCTCCCATCCGCCGTGAAGTAGAAGATGAGTTTTGAGCGGTCAAAAGTGTATTCGGCGTCGACAAGCTTCATCTCGATGCCCATTTCCTTGACTTTTTCGCGGATTATCTCTAGGGCGTGCGCGCCGTCCTCTTCGTTTTTTGCAAGGCGTTTTGCGTCGTCTTCGGTGGCTTTGCGCACAACGGGCTTGAGCGGCTGAACTATCTCGCTTTCAGGCACGTCCTTGTTTGCGACGCATACGTATGCGTACTCGAGACCGCGCTGAGTTTCGACTAATGCGCCGTCTCCTACATCGAAATTTATACCGACAGGGTCGAAATAATATACCTTGTTTGCCTTTTTAAATTTTATGCCAACTATGATTGCCATTTATGTCTTACCTCCAAAATATAGAAGAGCAAATCGTCTATTGTTGCTATTTTGCCGACGTTCAGAGCAAGTTTTTTGCGCTCCTCGTTTATGCGCATGAGGATAGCCGCAAGCGCACGCTCGGAGTATGTTTCGCCGAGAACGGATATTCTGTTCGCGACATGTTTGGAAAGCACTGCGCTCTCGTCGCTTTTTGCCAAGATCATGTCTCTGATTATTATTGACAGGACGTCGAAAAACTGTGTCAAGTCTTTTTGTGCCGCTTTGCCGTCAAGTTCTGCAACATTGCCGCTTCGCTGTAGGTGCTCGAGCATATCCAACACGACGTCGTAAAGTTCGATGTATTGCGGTGACGCGGCGATCTTGCGCGCCTTGCCGAGCATGCCCTCCGAGCATTCGGCGGCGATTGCGCTCGTTTGCTCGTCGATGCCTATAGACATCATTGCATCACGCACGGTGGCAAAATCGAAGGAATCTATATAAATTTTGCGAGCGCGCGATTTTATGGTTTCAAGTATGCCGGCTTCGTTTGCGACGCCCAAAAATACGGTTGCGTCGGCAGGCGGCTCTTCAAAAGTCTTGAGCATTTTATTTTGAGCCTGAACGTTCATCAAATCGGCGCGATGGATGAAATAAAGTTTGCGCCCGGAAAACGATTTATAATCTATTTTGTCTATCAGCTCTTTGATGTCTTCGACTTTTATTTTGCCCTTTGCGTCGGGATATATATGAACGATGTCGGGATGATTGCCGTGAAGGATACGGCGGCATTCCGCACAGTCGTCCGTTCCGCCGTTTTTGCAATACGCTTTCATTGCCGCAAGCGTAAAAATTTCGTCGACAACATCATCGTCGGGGGAGATTATCATATACGCATGTCCCAAGCCCTCCGACAGGTCGCGCTCCATAATTCCGAAGGCGCGGCTTTTGAGTATTGCGGATGAAAACAAAGGCGCGCTCATTTTATGGCACCCCTTTTTCGCATCGCTTCGATGATGCTTTGCGATGTGGCAAATTTGTCAATTTGAGGGATTATGCGCACAAAACGATCGCTTGAAATGTCAATTTGCGCCAAAAAGCCCTTATATACTTTTGCAAAAAACTCGTTTGATTCCCTTTCGAGCCTGTCGTCCATCCTTGTGCCGCGGAAGGATTTGTCGGGAGGCAGATCTATAAAAATCGTGAGGTCGGGAAGGACGCCGTCCAAAGCGATTTTGTTTATTTCCCACACGGCGTCTGCGCCCATGCCCCTGCCATAACCTTGATATGCCACGGAACTGTCCACAAATCTGTCGCAAATGACAAGTTTTCCTTCGGCGAGCGCCGGTTTTATCACCTCGCGTACAAGCTGAGCGCGGCTTGCCGCATACAGAAGCGCTTCGGTCGCGTCGCGCATTTCGGAGTTGTTTGGGTCGAGTATGACTTGCCTTATCTGCTCCGATATTGAGGTGCTGCCGGGTTCGCGAATATACAGGGCCTCTTGCCCTGTCTTTTCAAGATACTCTTTGAGCAATCTCAACTGCGTGGATTTCCCGACTCCTTCGCAACCCTCGAACGTGACAAACATATGTTACCTCTTACATCATCGAGCGCGGTTTTTGAAAACAGCGTCGACAAAACTGATTTGCTTGTTTAGTATATCACTTTTATTTGGAATGTACAAGTATAATTGCGCTCGTCTTGCGTCCGGAAGGGCAAAATACAAGATAATTGTCAACCGATTTATATTTTGTGGTTGACATTAATTGGATCGATAATGTATACTGCTGCGTGGGAGGCGGTATGACGACAAAGGATTTGGTTTTGAAAGCGCTTGAAGCGAAGCGCGGTGAATTTGTGTCCGGCGAGGAACTGGCAAACATTGCAAACATCAGCCGAACCGCGGTTTGGAAGGCGGCGTGCTCTCTTGCAAAAGAAGGTATGCCTATCGAGGCGGTGCGAAACAGAGGGTACAGGCTTCCCATAGGCGCGGACGCTCTGTCCATTCATGGCATAGAGAAGTATCTTATAAAAGGATTTTTCGATTTGCAAATGTATCAAAAGGTGACGTCTACAAACATCGTCGCCAAAGAAGCGGCGGCTAAAGGAGCGCGAGAAGGCGTCGTCGTGATCGCGCATGAGCAAACGGGCGGCAGGGGCAGGTTTGACAGAAAGTTTTTTTCTCCTAAGGGTTGCGGCGCATATTTCAGCGTCATTTTCCGTCCTAAAATGAGTTTCGAACAGGCGTCGTTGCTTACCGTCATGGCTGCGGTCGCGGTGGCGGAGGGCATAGAGAGTATAGGCGGCTTGCCTACATCTATCAAGTGGGTCAACGACGTGTATGTCGAAGGCAAAAAATGCTGTGGTATACTTACCGAGGCCGTATCGGATATGGAATCGGGTAAGATAGACTATGCCGTTGTTGGCATCGGCGTCAACGTAAAGACGCCGAACGGCGGATACGGAGAATTGCAAAACGTTGCATGCGCCGCTTGCGACGGGGTTGACGACGCTCTAAATAAAATCATCGCGGCAACGCTGAACAGACTTGCCGCTATGTATACCGACTTTGACAGAGACGATATAGCGAAAAGATACAAAGCGAAGTCGTTTATCATTGGAAAAGATATCTGCGTCATAAACGGAGACAGTCAAAGGGCGGCGCGTGCCGTTGGCATAGACGACGATTGTCGCCTTATAGTGCGATATGAGGACGGCAACTATAGGCGCCGGGGAGGTAACCATAAGGTGGTGAATGCTACGAAAATGAGGAGTACATCGCGGCTTGTTTTGATAGCGGTGTTTGTGGGGCTTATAATTGTCGGAGCTTTTATCAAATTTCCTATCGGCATAGTGCCCGTAAGCATGCAATGCGCCATCTGTATATTGTGTATGCTGCTGCTCGGGCCACGGGACTCGCTGATTGCAGTGCTGTTATACATAATCATGGGGCTTATAGGGATCCCCGTTTTTACTGCTGGCGGAGGGATCGGCTATGTGCTTCAGCCCACCTTCGGATATCTTTTGGGATACGTCATCGCGCTACCTGTGGGAGGCGTGATTGCGTCCGGTTTCAAAAATGACGCACGTCCGGCTTTTTTCAGGATGCTGTTAGGCGCGCTGATCGCGCTGGCGATCGTCTATACTACAGGTGTGATGTATATGTATCTTCTACTCAAATTTTACGTACGTTCGCCCATTGCCATAGGCAAGGCGTGGCTGACGGGATGCGCCGTATTTTTGCCTACGGACATTATGTGGTGCGTGGTCGGATCTATTGTGGCGAGGCGAGTAGCGCCGCGTCTGAAAATGGTGAACATAGCATCAAAAGGCATAGGCAAAAAACTTATGCAACTTGAATACGTACCGCGAAAATAATAAAATCGGAACTTTAATCTCTGTTTTTGGTATATAAACGGTCGATTTATAAATTTTTCGGATAAGGATCGGCGCACGGCGTCAGTCCCAAAAGGTAGTCTACGCTTGTGGAGTAAAAGGCGGCGAGCTTTATGAGGACTTCCGTCGGAATGTCGTTTTCGCCCGTTTCGTATTTGGAATAGCCTGTTTGCGACATGCCCAACATCTTTGCAACCTGCGTTTGGTTCAGGTCTTTGTCATTGCGTAAATCTCTTATACGTGGATACATTTTTTTGGACACCTCTGCACCTGTAAATTTTTGATATTTTGATATAAAGATTATAATTAGTCTATTTCAGACTATTGACTTTTAACCTGATTTAGATTAGAATATCTAACATCATAAGATTTACAGGAGGACATTATGAACAAAAGAAGATTTTTGACAGTCGCAATATGCGTGCTTACGCTTGTTGCGCTTTGCGTCGGGCTTACGGCGTGCGTCAATATCGTACAGCCTCAAGATCCGTCGTCAAATTGCAAGATCACGCTGACTTTTGACAGCTCAAAGGGGAATGTGACCCTTGTGCCGTCGGAGGGGAACAATTCCTACGCCAAAGGGACGCGCGTCACCGTAACCATTCAGCCCAACGCCGACTTCGAGGTGGACGCATTTACCGTGGGAGGCGAGGACAAAAAGGCGGAGCTTGTGGACAATGCCTACGCTTTCGTCATCGACGCCGACGTGACCATTGTCGTGACGTTCAAACAAGCCCAAAAGATGTACAGGGAAGAAGAGGGCAAGATATATTTTGGCAAATATCCGCAAACTGCGGTTGAGGACGCCGACCTCACTCAGCAACTTGCCGACTTGGTGGGCGCATTGCCGTCAAAAGGCAACAGGGGCGATTGGAAAGACTACGGCTACTACATTTCAAGCGTGCAAGAGGAGTTTATGTGGTATAAGGACGTCGAGTACGGCGGTGAAAAGTACAGGGGCGTGTACTTTGTTTCCAACAAGCCCGACATAACGTCAAGGGTGAGCGATACTCGCAGCCAGCAATACAAATACAACTATTTTGTCAACACGCTGTATTGGTTCAAGTTCGATGAAATCGAGTGGCTGGTGCTTGAAAAGAGCGGCGGCGAGGCGTTTCTTGTGAGCACAATGGCACTTGACGCCAGACACTTCTTCCATGACCGAAATTCCAGAGACCTCGACGGCGCTGCCGTTTTGGCAAACAACTATAAGGAGAGCGACATAAGGCAGTGGCTCATCCAAACGTTCTATGCAGAGGCGTTCAACAGCGCAGAACAGGCGATCATCAAAACGTCGCTTGTGGACAACAGCGCAGCAAGCACCGACAATCCCGACAACGCCTACACTTGCGAAAACACAAACGACAAGGTATTTTTGCTCAGCTACGCCGAGGCGAACAACCCCGCATACTTCGCCGACAAGGCGGCCCGCAAGCGTAATGCGACTGCCTACGCTATGGCGCAGGGGATTGCCCCTCGCACATGGTGGTGGTTGCGTTCGCCTCAGGACGACGGCCAAGGCCTAACGAATTATTTGATGCAAGACGTCAACGGCAAATACGGCAATTTCGACTGCGTCTGCGTTGACGAAAACAACGGCATAGTGCCTGCTCTGAGGATAACGCTCTGAGAAGCGTAAAGTTTGGCGCAGACGAATAACGTCTATCGGCAAAGCGCCTATAATCAAACTTAAGGGTAAGCGAAAAAGTCGAAAGATACTCTTTCGACTTTTTGTATGCAATGTTTTGCGGTGGGTAGAGCGCTACGCCTTTGTCCGACAAAAGTTGCATACGATTTGGACGCCGCGTCAATTGAGTGCTTGTATTCGAACGTACAGTGTGGTAAAATAATTCCATAAATAAAACGAGGTGAAGCATGCAAACGCAAATTACGTCTCCCACGCGTCTGCTGGACGGCGAAGGCAATGTCGCCGCTCCCGGATATGCCAAGCAGCCGCTGTTTGAGTATAATCGAGCCGATATCAAGGCAAAAAAGAGCCGAATAAAGGAGTGGGATTACTATTATGTCGGCAATGAAAAGTATGCGATTTGCCTGACTATTAGCGACATGGGCTATATAGGCGCCATGAGTCTTACCGTGATGGATTTTGTTACGCCGTCGCAGTTTACAAACAGTTCAGTATTTCTCTTTCCCATGGGAAAACTTAACATGCCCGTGCGCAGCGAAGAGGGAACTTGCCACTGCAAAAACGGTAAGGTCGAGATGACGTTCGAAAGCGACGGCTCTGTCCGTCGCCTCACGGGGATATATCCGAATGCCGACAAGCTGGGCACCGATGTAAGTTGGGACATAACTTTGACCGATATGCCCGATGAGAGCATGGTCATCGCAACTCCTTTTGACAAAAAAGGGCATTTCTATCTGAACCAAAAGATTAATTGCATGACGGCAAGCGGTGCATTCAAGTTGGGAGACAAGGAGTGCGTTTTCGATGGCGAAAACAGTTTTGCCACTTTGGATTGGGGTCGAGGCGTCTGGACGTACGACAACACTTGGTATTGGAGCAGCCTTAACGCGCGTCTTACAGACGGAAGCAAATTCGGGTGGAATTTGGGCTACGGATTCGGCAACACCTCGGCGGCGAGCGAAGATATGCTGTTTTATGAGGGGAAAGCGCACAAGATCGGAAGAGTGAAGTTCGAGATCCCGGGCGATGAAGAAGGAAATCCCGAATATATGGCAGATTGGCACTTCAAATCGGACGACGGCAGACTGGATATGATATTTAGACCGATAATAGACAGATATGAGCCTATAGACCTCAAAATTTTGTGTATGATCCCACATCAGGTCTTCGGATATTTCAGCGGCAAATGTATATTGGACGACGGCAAGGAAATCGAGATTGAAAATGTCCTCGGTTTTGCGGAAAAGGTGCATAATAAATGGTAAAAGGAGGCGGATATGCAAAACAACGGAGAATGCATACAGGCGCTGACAAGCGCATTTGACGATTTAAGGACCGGCAATACTCTCAATTTGGACAAAAATCTGCGCTCCATCTTGAAATGTCTTGTCTATTATCCGGAATTCAGGAAGGTTTTGGAACAGTGCAATCGCAACTTCAATTATGATTACGAAAAAGGCCGTTCAACGGGGAAATTGGGCAATTCGTACGTTTTTCGTCTTCCGAAAAACAAGAAGACCATGGTCGCTCTTGTTGCCGGAATGCTGGTGGAATTCGACGCCGGAGATATGGATATAGTCACTTTTGCTTGCAAATATTATCCTTCAACCACAAGGAGCGACAGCTTCGCGGCTTTTTATTCCGCCGTGTTGGAGCCGTTTAAGTTTGCGGTCTGCGCCTTCGTCCGCGACGGCGTCAGCGATGAGCCCACGCCCGTAAAAAGGGAGGTCGCGCTTGCAAACGACGGACTGAGCAAACAGACGGAATCGTTGCTTGTCGAAATGACGAAAATCGTAAAAGAGTCCGACCTCGACAGCGCAGAGAGAGAGGAATTTACGGTGATGCTCGAGGGATTTGCGGCGGCTTTGGATTCCAGGGACGTGTTGATGATCAAGGCCATTTGGTACGGACTTTCCCGAGCATTGGGCTTCAGACGACTTTGCACGAGAGAGGCGTCGCGCATGCAGGAACTTTTGAATATGTATCTGCTTTCTAAATAAAACTCGAGAAATGGTAAAGTTAAGCGCAAAAACGACAATAAAGCATCTTATGGTTGTGTTGCTTGCGTTCGCGATCGCGATGGGCGCGGCGGCGGCTTTTTCGGCATGCGACAGGCATAAGCGAGGGGCGATAATAATTGTCCCCGATATTTTTGCAAGCGCATTTTACGAACCCTCGTCCGCGGAAGGTATTTGGGATCCTATAGCGACCGACGTAGACGTTGTCGCGGCCGTCCGAGGAGAGATCTCCATAGAACAAATAATAGGAAATTTCGACGACGAAGAAAAACAGTCGCTCATACAAATTGCTCTTGAGTCGCTCGCCTTCCGAGAGGATAGCCTCGCGTACAGATTGTCCATGAAGCAGGACGGGACTCCGTACGACGATAAAATAGAGCCGATGCCTTTTTATGACAACTCGCTCAGTTACGGCGTGTTCGGCATGTACAGACAACTCGCCGAGGGGCTGAAAGAGGAGTACGGCGACAAATACGAAGTGAGGGTATTCAATTGGGATTGGCGACAAAGTCCGGCAACGGAAGCCGTGCGATTGCAAGAATATATAAACGGCTCCCGTTTTTGCGGAAATATATTGATTTCGCACGGACAAGGCAGCGCTCTTGTAAACCAATATTTGGCGAGAAATAAAAACAATCGCAAAAATACCGCCATCAATATAGAACTTGCTCCTACGGTCTTCGGCAACTTTGACGCGCTTGCCGCGCTCGTGTCGCCGGATTTGTATTTGGACAGATTGCTTGGCGACGTAGATGTGTCCGCATACAATATAAATGTGTTTGGCAAACCCCTGACAAACGATGATGTTAAAACTATGTTGTTGAATTTCCTCAAAAAAGAGGAAGGGTGCAACTTTGTCACGAGCAATAAGGCGCTTATATGCATGCTTCCGGCGCCGCAACTGCTTGCGTCGGGGCAGTACGACGGCAGTACCGGAGGGATTTTGGTCGGCAATCGCGCCCTTTCGTCTGCGGAAGAGATATATGCGTTTTACAATACTCGTCCTTTTGCGTACAGAACGGAATACGACGACAATAAAGGAATGTATCAAAAAGTTTTGGCGGAGGCAGGGCAACCCGATGACGGCGACGGATATCTGATAAAACAGATCGTTGCCGACTTGAAAAACTATTATGACGGCATGTTTGTAAACGGCATGATCGCGTCGGAAAGCGTAAAATCCTATTATCTTTTCCCAAACGGCAGTACCACCGTTACGGGTATAAGTTGCGAAGCGAGAGTCGGCGAATATGACAGCTACGGAAATCAAATATACGATTACTCTTTGTCTGTTAATCGAGGCGGCGGCGACGGCGACGGGACAAGTCCGTTTTATTCATTCTTCGGCGGAAGCGGAGCGCAGATGAACGCTCTGCGCGAGACGGGCAGAGTGATAAGGCTAAATTCCAACCATATCGGACTCGGCATAGACTGGCAACTTTTGAAGCCCAGGCTCATGGAAATTTTGGACGGAATAAAATGATCGATCGCAATTTTGCGATCGATCTAATTTTTATTATGATTTTCGAAATAACTTTTCAAAATGGCGATGCTCTCATCTCGCAGGACGCCGGATACGATCTCCGGCGAATCGGGATATGAGTCAAAAACGCTTTGACAGCAAGTAGAACCCTTTATCCCCAAAATTTCGCCCAAATCTGTGTCGCTTGCGCCGTAAACCAATCTGCCCAACTTTGCCCAAATCATTGCGCCGCTGCACATATAACATGGCTCGCAACTTGTATAAAGCGTGCAATCCTTCAAAATCGGGTCGCCCGTAACTTTGCAATATTCCCGAATTAGTTCGATTTCCGCATGTCGCGTAAAATCATTGGCCGAATATATGCGATTTTCGCTTGAAGCGACAACTTTTCCGTCCTTAACCAATACCGCGCCGAAAGGTTCGTTGCCGTGTGAAACCGCCGCGGAAGCGCATTTCAGCGCAAGCTTCATAAATTTTATATCATCGCTCATTTCAATAGAGGTATAGAGGCGAGATATAAAATATCGTCGCGTTTGGCGGCGTCGCCTTCGGCCAACACAAACGCTTTGCCCACGATAATACCGTCTGCCTTCTTTACAATATCCTCGAGGCCGATAAGGCTTCCGCCTGTCGACACGACGTCGTCGACTATTACGACGCGTTTTCCTTTTAGCAGATCGACGTCATGCTTGCTGAGATACAGAGTTTGCACGTCGCCGGTAGTGATCGATCTCACGGAAGACTCGATACCGTCTTGCATGTAGAGTTTTTTGGATTTTCGGCAAACCGCATAATAATGTTGTCCCAACTCGCGCGCTACGACGTGCGCAAGCTGCAAGCCCTTGGATTCCGCCGTGATGATTACGTCGCAAGGCGGAAGACGTTTTGCGATTTCCTTGCCGCAATGCTCGGTGAGCGCCTGATCGCCGTGAAGATTGAAAAAACATATGCGCACTCCCGACGGCAACGGAAGTATGGGCAAACGGGCTTCGTAGCCGCATATATCTAAGGTATATATTTCGTTCATAGCAACCTCCGAACGATATTATACTCCAAACGTGCGACGATGACAATATGTTGCAAAAATAAAAGTCGCGGTATCCGCGACTTTAAATTTTTATCGATAGTTATTTGCAATCGGTGCAATCCTTTGACGCCTTTCCTTCCGCCTTGGATTTAGTGGATTTCGTCTCTGTGCAGTGGCAGTCAGAGGGCTGTTTTTTTGTCGATTGCTTGCTTGTTGAATTTGTCTTTGCCATATTATTTCTCCTTTTTAGGCTTCCGCCTTCTGAATGTAGTATGACGCAAAGGAGCGCTTTGTATACCTTGCGCAAAAAAATTTATGTGATATAATGTATATATGGTAAATATAGGAAACAGTTGGGACAATATTTTAGCAGAGGATTTTGCGAGCGAAAACTACCGAGCATTGCGCGCTTTTTTGGCTTCCGAATATCGTACGCATACGATCTACCCCGATATGCACGACATTTTCAATGCGCTCAAATATACCGCTTTCGAGGATGTAAAAGCAGTGATATTGGGGCAGGACCCTTATCACGGGCCCGGGCAGGCGCACGGCATGTGCTTTTCGGTAAAGCCGGGCGTGCCGGCTCCGCCATCTCTGCAAAATATATTTAAGGAGATAGAGGACGATCTGGGCATACGCAACGTCTCGCCTTATCTTGTGCCTTGGGCGGAACAGGGGGTCCTGTTGCTCAACACGGTGTTGACCGTGCGCGAAGGGCAACCGAACTCTCATAAAGGCAAGGGGTGGGAGACGCTGACAGACAGCATCATATGCAAATTGAACGCGCGCAAACAACCCATTGTGTTTTTGCTGTGGGGCGGCAACGCACGCTCAAAAAAGGCACTGATAACATCGCCGCAACATCTTGTTTTGGAGTGCCCTCATCCGTCGCCGCTGAGCGCGTATTACGGATTTTTCGGATGCAGACACTTTTCAAAATGCAACAAGTTTTTGACGGAAAACGGACTTAAACCTATAGATTGGCATACATAAACATTGAAAAGAGGCAAATATGTTGGATATTGCAAGAATAAACGAATTGGCCAAAAAAGCAAAAACCGTGGGGTTGAGCGACGCAGAAAAAGAGGAGCAGGCACAGCTTCGGCGAGCATATATAGACAGCGTCGTGGGCAATATGCGCGGTCAACTTGACAACACGTATGTCATTGACAAAAACGGCAATAAATGCAAATTGAAAAAGGATTGACGCAACGCTCGTTTTGTATATGTCGGCAAGCGTGCGAAGTAAATGCGCAATAAAAAGTCTGTAAAAAAAGCCCGATGCGTGGGCTTTTTTTACAGATCGTCTGCGTCTTGCACGGGGGTGACGTCTTGTTTGATTCCGGACTTCCATATCGGAAGTTCCCCGTCGGGCACAGATGGATAGCCGTCCTCGTCGCAGGGCGCGCCTTCGTCGCCCAACGGATATATGTCGCCACTGCTTTCGATATCGTGCTTACCGTCGTACGTCGAGCGGTTGTTATGAGACGCGCGATTTTCCATGCGGTCGCGATCGTCATATATATCTTTGCCGCTCTCTAAGTCGTTTTTTATGAGATTGCGCGTGTTTTGCTCATAAGTTTTTCCGTCCGAAGGGGCGACAATGCCCTCTAGGGGATATTCATAGATGTCTTTGCCGCTTTCCACATCATGTTTATCGTCATGCACGTCGGTGTCTTTATCCCAGCCGTCGGGCGTGCCCGTCCAACTGCCGTTCGGGTCGTAATGAGAGCGCATGTTTTCATGCTCGGTAAGATTGCTGTGCGCAAGCGGTGGGTTGTATCGTCTTTCTTTTTTGTCTTTCATTGCGATTCTCCTTTCTTGTAGCATGGCGCACTTTGCGACAACTATACCGGCAAAATTATATATAAAAATTAAGAAAAAAATTGCAAAAATCACTTGAAAACAAACACTCGTATGATAAAATAATTGTAGCTTAATATGTTGATTCTTTATCGAACTCGAGGAACGAATATGGAAAACGCAAAAATCGATAAAAGAGTGATAAAAACCAAACGCGCCATACGCAAGGCTTTCAACGATCTCATTCATACAAAAGACATGTCGGATATAACCATCAGCGAACTTGTGGCAAAAGCGAATATAACGCGCAGCACGTTTTATGTATACTATGATACCGTCGCCGACTTGAGAGACGACATCGAAAATGAGATCCTTTCCAATATAGACAAAATTATGGACGAAAACGATTGGCTCAAAAGCATGGTCAATCCTTATCCGCTGCTCAGCGCAATTGCGGAAGAAATCGTCAAATACGATGACACAAATCGTTATATTTTGAGTAGCAACAATTCGGGAAGGCTGCTTGAAAAGTTGAACTGCAGAGTGGTTGCGGCATTTTTGAAATTTGTGGAAGAGCACGACGTACCCATAGACGCCGCTCGAGCGAAATATATCGCCGCATTCATCACCGCCGGCACAGGAGAATGTTTTAAACTTTGGTTTAACCATCAAAGCAGCCTTACGTTGGAAGAGTTGAGTTTGCGCATATCCGAATTGCTGACGAAGGGACTTGTTTTATTTAAGAATTTTGATGATGCGGAGGAGTGAGAGATGCTTACGCTGTCGAATATCGTAAAAGAATATCCAACTGCGACGACTACGGTGCATGCCTTGCGCGGCATATCTTTGACGTTCAGAGAAAACGAGTTTGTTGCCGTTTTGGGGCCCAGCGGATGCGGAAAAACCACGCTCCTCAACATAATCGGAGGTCTTGACAGATATACCTCGGGCGACCTTGTGATAGGAGGCGTGTCGACAGCGACGTTCGACGATCTGCATTGGGACGCGTATCGCAATGCGACGATAGGATTTGTCTTCCAAAGCTACAATCTCATTCCGCATTTAACGGTGCTGGAAAACGTGGAGCTTGCCCTGAGTCTTGCCGGAGAAAAGAAAAAAGCGCGCCGAGAAAAGGCGGTTGCCGCCTTATACAGAGTCGGCATGGGGGAGGAAATAAACAAGCGCCCCAATCAACTGTCCGGAGGTCAGATGCAGAGAGTGGCGATTGCGCGTGCAATCGTCAATAACCCCAAGATCATACTTGCGGACGAGCCGACGGGGGCTCTTGACAGCGAGTTGAGCGTGCAAGTGATGGATATTTTGCGCGAGATATCGAACGACAGACTTGTGATCATGGTGACACACAATTCCGATCTCGCCAACGCATACTGCTCGAGGATATGCCGTTTTAAGGACGGAATGCTTATAGAAGACACAAATCCTTTTGAACCTGAAGCGGAACATGCGGAAGACGACGATACGCTTGACGCCATAAAAGAGACTTTAACAGCCGAAATCGACGATATAAACTACAGATCCGACAATATCGACGAAGCGTCGGAGGCAGAGCCGACGGCGACCGTAAAACAAAAGAAGATGTCCAACAGAAAACGCAAAAAGGAAATGCGACAGTTGGACAGTTCTACCATGTCGTTGTTTGAAAAGCTTGGCCTCAACAATCTTTCAAAACGATCTCGCAAAGAGAAAAAGAGTAAAGCTTTCAAGCCGACGTCTATGGGATTGGGAATGGCATTCGGGCTTAGCTTGCGCAACCTCATTTCCAAAAAGAGGCGCACGTTTTTCACTTCGTTTGCCGGGAGCATAGGCATAATAGGGTTGGGGCTTGTGTTGTCCATATCAAACGGGTTTTCGATATTTGTGGACAAAATGCAAACGGAAATGTTGGTGGGCGTGCCTGTCGGCATATACGAGTACAACGTCGAAGTGTCAGCCGTGTCGAATATGATGAGCGCATTGGGGCAGACAAACTTGGACCCGAGCAAGGCTTATCCCGACGACAATCACGTCGTTGTAGGCGATACGCAGGGAAGCGGCGGCATGGGCGGACTTGTGGACGCGCTTATATCCTCTTTCTTTTCCAACATCACGCGCAACGAGCTTTCGGAGGATTTCGATAATTATATCAAAAAAATGCCCAAGGAAAACTATTCGGCAATAAGCACATTTTACGGCACGCGCTTCAATCTGCTTGCAAAGACGTATGACGAGGACGGCAACGACCTCTATTTGGATATTTCGCAACGTCCCGACGCGTCATCCGCGCTGACTATAGCGACGACGGTGCTTGGTGACAATGGTTTGCAGACCAAATATTGGCAACAAATGGTCGGCGACGAAGAAAATATGAAGAAGTCGTACGACGTTTTGCAGGGGCACTATCCGTCAAACAAAAACGAGATCGTTTTGTGTGTGGACGAGAGCAACGGTATCGATCAACAACTTTTGGACGCTTTCGGTATCAAACTTTACAAGCGAAACGATGACGGCACATTATACAGAGACAACGCAGGCAAGCCCGTCGCGATTGACAAGAGCGAAATCACCTTTGACGATTTCATGGGGTTGGAATTTTTGATCGCCGGCAATGACGATTATTATCAGGAGCCGACGGCAGACGAATATTATGACCCCGATAGTTTTCAGATCACAAATATAAGCAATGACAGAATAGGCAAATACCAAGATGAGGGCGACGGAAGCTATATAAGGCAGTTGTATAACAAACTTAAAGACAACGAAGAAGCCAAACTTAAGATAGTCGGCGTCATTCGTCCGAAAAAGGATGCCGAAGCGCAATATATAGCAGGCGGTGCAATATGCTACACTCCCGAGTTGGGACAATACAATTTGGACAGGGCATACGCGTCCAAGATCGCCGTGCGCCAGCGTGAACTCATGGCAAGTTCGAGTAGCTCCGCCGAGGGCATGACGGTCTTCGGCAATCGCTTGAAGGACAGCGTCCTCGAGGAAAACAGCAAAATAACGGAAGGCATAACGAACTCTCTCGATTATACCTGCTTCATAAAGGCGATAGGTGCAACAAAAACCGCTACCTACTACAACTTTTTCCCGACTACTTATAAACAGAAGCAGGCAATAGGCGATTATATAGGCGCATGGAATGACGAGCATCCGCGAGCGGACGGCAACAAGGCGAAGGCGAGCGTTGGTTATTTCGACGTGTCGGAGATGATTGTCTACAATATAAACATTATATTGGATCTCGTGTCCGCAATGCTCGTCGCGGTGGCTTCGATATCGCTTGTGGTGTCTACGGTGATGATTGGAGTCATCACGTCCAACTCGGTCATAGAGCGTACGCGCGAAATAGGCATTTTGAGAAGCCTTGGCGCACGAAAGAGAGATATAAGGCACGTGTTTATTGCCGAAACTTCTTTGATAGGTCTGGCAGGGGGCATTATAGGTATAGTCATAACCTATGTGCTTTGCCCGATAATAAGCGCGATTATAGGCGCGACGGTGGGTGTGGGCAGTCTGTTGCATTTCCACCCTCTGCATGCATTATTGCTTGTAGCACTAAGCTTTTTGCTGACGGTTGTGTCGGGGATACTGCCCGCGATCGGTGCGTCGAGGAAGAACGTGGTGGACGCTCTGCGCATAGAGTAAATTGCGTTTAAGTATATCAAAAAAAAGGACTGCATTCGCAGTCCCTTGATTTTTTATCCAAAACTTTTATCAAAAGAATTCGCCACGTGCGGCTTCTTTTGTTTCCCGGTCAACGGCAAATGGAATACGAGTTGTATATCCCGCCTTTGCCGCTACGATCTGCTTTGCTGGCCAACTGAAGATGTCCCTGTTCCAGGCAAGCACGGTGTCGTTGTAAACTTCGCGCGCCGCGGTAATTTCCCTCTGCAGGTATGAATTTTGTTGCATGGCGTCTTCGAGTTCCTGATGCGCCTTGAGGTTGGGATAGTTTTCCACGGCGATATTGATGCTTCTGCTTATTGCCTCGAGCTGACCGGCTATCTCGTTTCTTGCGGCGTCGCTGTCGCTGTTATTGGAGCGCAGAGCCGCAATTTGAGTGAATGTGTCCTTGTCAAGTTCGATAGCCTTGTCTACAAGGCGAGCGCAGTTTTTCAAGATCTGCACGCGTTGTTCCAAATAATTGTCTATCTGAGACGCGTCGTGCTGTAACTTTTGTTGCAGTTTTTGGAAGTGATTTTTTGCCTTTACTTTAATGACGCTCCAAACTATTCCGCCGATGATCGGGGGGATGATCCACCAAATCACGTCGAAAATTTTTGAGCCGACTCCGATTTTGACTTCGAGTTTTTTGTTGATGACCTTTGTATCATTGCCTTCGTCAATGCCGGGATCTCTCATCTCATCCAATTCATTTGCCATAATATACCTCCGTCTTTTCTATTTTATAACTCTATCGAGTTCGGTGTCAAATGTTTTGTCGGACGCGTCCACAAGACAGCACAGCAAGCCGTGCGAATATGCGTTGCGCTTTCCGTAGCCGTCGATCGTTTTGCCGAGTTCCGTTTCGGCCAATCGCGTATAAAATTCTCTCTGAGAAAAGCCCAGTTCCTTTATTTTTACTGTGCTTTTGTTTTCGAGGGGAAGATATTCGAGCCAATGTACGGGAATACTGTGCAGATGCCCGTCGCCGCCGAGCATCGTGACAAACTCCACCCGATCCTCCGACTTGTATGAGTAAGCCGTAACTTCGATGTGATCGGAACGGCCGTCTTTTGATATAATCGCGGTTTTCAAAAGCGCCGGAGTTGCGGACATGGGATGCTTGAAGGCGTCTTCGCCAAGTGCGTTGACTGCGCATTCCGCCTCGTAATCGGTGTAATTACGTGTGTAATTTTCTCTATATATGTATTCGCGTGGTTTGTGTTGCTGATATAAGGGGATCGACAACAGTGGCGCAAGATCGAAAAAAAGTGATTTGAAATACTGAGCGTTGAATTGCAAAAAACGTTGTTTGCATATATCCACATCGAAAGAATAATACTTTTCAAAACTTGTATCCATATCCCAATTGGCGGAATGCTCGGAAGATATGTAGTTGAGGCAGCCGACTTTGCGCATATTGAAATCGTCCCCGAATCCCTCGTCGTCCTTCATAAGCGAGAGCATGTTTTTTTGCGCAAGGGGAGTAAACAACAGTCTGAACTGAATTTCGTTGTCCCTGTCATCTGCCCCGAAGAGCACGTCGAATTCTTCGTTGCCCATTTGGGTAAACGTGCCCTTTCCGTTTGCGAGTTGCTTTCTTTGACGGCGACGCAGCTTCCTACTGCCCGATTTAACCTTGCGCTCCAGCGAGTTTTCGGACATCCTTTCCGCATGAGTGGGCTTGTGCGTAAAGTGCAAATCCGGCGCCGCTTCATTGCCGTATATCAGACGAGTTTGTTTTTGATATATGGGTTTGGGCTTAGTCACGGACGCCGTCAGGGTTTGAGAATGATGTTGGGTGCACAAATGTCCGTTGGAGTCGCGATATGTGGTCGTCCAGGTTATCACTATGCTGCCGTAATATGTTTGCGACCCCCACGATCCGACAAGTTGCCTGTCCTCAACGAACGGATTGCCGAGTATTTCTCCCGTCAAAATGCCGATTGTAGACCGATCTGCGGCGTCGTTCGCACCAAAGGCGTATTTGCCGCTGAGATAATCGTATCTACGCATGTTGAAATTGTCGTCGATTTTTATAAGCGGCACGGTCTTTTCGATAAGTTGCTTCGTCATATTATCGTCAAAAAGTCCGTTCAGCGATCGCATTTGTTCCCATGCCTCGTTGCGCAGAGCCTCCGCCTTTTGGTCATGCTGTCGCTTTTGAGCTTCTAAAACCTTAATTTTGGGATTGAGCGCCGCGAATATGACAATTGCAGATAAAACGCCGCCGCAAAGGCCTATGCCGAGGCAAAGCCCACCTTCCAAAGTCATGTTTTCCGCAAGCAGATAAATGCCGACGGCGGCGGCAATTGCTCCTACGACAGCGAGGATGATCAAAAAGACGCGTAGGGCGTTCAGCCCAGATCTTTTGCGCGCGATCGTCGCGCTCGCCGCCGTTTCGTTTCGCATTGCCTTAGTCGTTGCGCGATTCTTTCCGACATCGATTCCGGATTTTTTGACAAGGGATTCAAACATGTCGTCGGCATTGTCGACGAATTGCTTTTTGTATATGTTTTTGTAAGCCTCAAGTGGCTCCAAAATGCTGTCGTCCATATCGCTCCCTTTTATATGCATCTATATTTGTATGCCGTAATTCATTTTAATTCAATGTAAAAAATAAGTCAATAATAGACGACGCATATATTAAGATAAGAAAAAATTCGGCAAAACGGCGGTTTGTTGTGCCGAGACCGTAAGATAAACCCCAAATTGCGTTTTATTCGGAAAGTCGCTGCGCGCTCAGCATGCGCTTGATGTCGGCAAAAACAGGTTCCGCTTCCTGGGAAAAGCATTCAAAGGCGACGCGCACAAAAGGTTCGGTGCCGCTTGGTCTGACGATAAGTCGGCCCTTTTTGTTGTATTTGAGCTTCACCAGTTTAAGTTTTGCTTCGAATTCCGCAGAGGAGATATAATCTTCGGGATGTTCTGCCTCGATGTTGAATTCCAGCATAGGGTATGGCACAAAGCGCGGAAGAGAGCCTATCGTTTTTTTCACTTCCAGAAGAGCAAGAGCGGTGATGACGCCGTCGCCCGTAAGAGCGCGGTCCGTCATGATGACATGTCCGCTCTTTTCGCCGCCCAGTGGGCAATTCGAATTTATAAGCGCTTCCAATACATGTTTGTCGCCGACATCGGTACGTACGAGCGCCGTATTTTGAAATGCCAGTTCGCGTTGCAATCTGGAGTTTGTGAGTATCGTTCCGACGACGAATTTTTTGCGCAATTTACCCTGGATGCGATATAGCGTGGAAAGCGCAAGGAGTATGGCGTCGCCGTCGTATGGTTTGCCGTCCACTGCCGCGATGACTCTGTCGCCGTCGCCGTCAAAGGCAAAACCGATCTCGCCGGGCTTGACTTCGTCGATCAAGGCCTTGATGTGAGTAGAGCCGCAATTGACGTTGACAAGCGCGCCGTCGCGCGTGTTGTGTATTGCGCGCACTTTTGCGCCAAGACTTTCGAATATTTTAGGGGCGAGCGTCGCGTAGCATCCGTGCGCACAGTCCAGACAGACTTTTATGCCGTCAAAGCGAGGAAACATCGACGAGACGTGTTCGGCATACAGCTGTTCCGCGCCCGAAGCGATGCGCACCCGATGATTATTCGCGAAAATCTCGTATTGCAAATGACTGTCCTCTTCATAGCAACCGTCGGCGGCGACCCCGTCGTCTGAGATCTCCGTAGTCCCGACACGCAGGGCTACAATTGCGCCGTCCAAATTTTTTTCCTCGTTAAAACTCAATTTTTTTCCGCATTTGCCGAAAACTTTCAAACCGTTAAACTCGGGCGGATTGTGGGAGGCGGTGATCATAACGGCATAATCGGCCTTTTCTTTGGAAGCTATGTACGCCAACGCGGGCGTAGGCAACACCCCCGTCAGCCAAATTTGCGCGCGTCCGTCCAACAGCCCTTTGCAAAGCTGTTTTTCAATGTCCAAAGAAGAGAGGCGCACGTCGCGCGCCACAATGACTTTGCTCTCCTTAAAAGCCAGCGCTCTGCCAAGCCAGTAGGGCAATTCTTCTTCCAGCAGGGCGTCTGCCTTGCCCCTTATACCGTCCGTTCCGAAATATCGCATACGAACCATTATATGAGAACAGCCATCGAGAGTTATAAAAATTTTTGTCTTCAATTAAAGTATTTTGTTAAAAAAGGACGGCAAGCCGTCCCCAAATTACAATAAATTTTTTATCGCCGTATCGGCGGCGACAGCCCCATCGGCACATGCCGTTATGACTTGCCGCAGACTTTTGCTTCGCACGTCGCCCACCGCAAGCACTCCGTCCGAAGAGGTGTGCATATGTTCGTCCGTGACGATATATCCGCCGCCGTCCAGTTTTACGTCGAAGCCGTATGAGTTGGGTTGTCGACCGATCGCAATAAACGCTCCGTCAACGCAAAGAGCATTTAATGTATGAGTTTTGACATTTTCAAGTTCTATTTGCTGCAATTTGCTTTCGCCTTTCAAATTTGTTACGACGCTGTTCCAAATTATTTCCACTTCGCTTACAGCAAGTTTTTCCGCCAAAATTTTGTCTGCTCTCAATGAGTCCCGACGGTGTATCAAATAGACCTTTTTTGCGAGGTTTGCAAGATAAAGAGCCTCTTCCGCAGCTGTGTTTCCTCCGCCGATTACCGCCACCGTCTTGCCCCTGTACAACGCGCCGTCACAAGTGGCGCAATAGGAGACGCCCTTGCCGACAAAGCGCTCCTCACCGGAGACGTCGAGTTTTCGCGGAGATGCTCCGGTCGCAATAATGACAAACTTTGCCGCGAGCGACTCGTTTCCGACGAGGCACAGCGACTTTTCCTCGCCTTCGAGTTGCATGGATGCTATGCCGTCGAAATAAAAAGTCACACCCACTTGCTTGCACTGTTCAAGCATGGCGTAAGCGAGGTCGAATCCGCTTATCGATATTATGCCCGGGTAGTTTTCTATCGCGGAAGCGGCGGACGCCTGCCCTCCCACGGCGGAATTTTCTATTACGGCAGTTTTTAAACCGCCTCTTGCCGCGTACAGCGCCGCGGTGAGTCCCGCCGGCCCTGCGCCGATAATTATCACGTCGAAAGTTTTCATAAAAGTATTATATCCGTTTGCCGTTTGACGAGTCAAGCAAAAGCAAATTTTCAAGCCGCGCGAAAATACTTTACAAATGAAAAGTTTGTATTTATAATTACAAAATATAAAAGGAAATAAAGCTATAGCGACTTCGGCTCTTAAATTTTATCTCGCCGAGAGCGACAAATAAATACGCGTACGAAGAGGTGAGCAAATGCAATTTATCGACGTTGCGGAGATTCTTAAAAACGGCGAAGCCTTTAAAGGCAAGACAGTGACTGTCGCAGGATGGGTGCGTACTGCACGCGACAGCAAAAATATGGCGTTTTTGGCGTTAAACGACGGTTCTTGTTTGAGGCATATGCAAATCGTCATCAATAAGGCGGAATATAAGGGCGACGTCTCGCAAATTATGAAAAACGGCGTGTCCGTCAGCGTTGAGGGCACCGTGGTCGCCGCGCTTAAAGAAGGAGATGTTGAAATCAATGCCACTCGCGTAGAATTGTTGGGCGATTGCCCTCAAGATTATCCTCTTCAAAAAAAGTATCATTCCATGGAATTTTTGCGTTCCATCCCACAGCTCAGGGTGCGCACAAACACTTTCAACGCGATGTTAAGAGTGCGCTCTAAGCTGAGTTTTGCCATACATCGTTTCTTCCAGGAAAGAGGCTTCACTTATATACACACTCCCATCATCACGGGTAGCGATTGCGAAGGCGCGGGCGAAATTTTCCGCGTCACCACAAACGGCTATACCGATGCCATGGCTGCCAAAGATGAGGCGGATTTTGTTGCGCATGACTTTTTCGGGCGCAAGGCGGGATTGACCGTCAGCGGACAACTTGAGGGAGAGGTCGCCGCGATGGCAATGGGAAAAATTTACACGTTCGGGCCGACATTTAGGGCGGAAAACAGCAATACCCCCCGTCATGCGGCGGAATTTTGGCAGGTGGAGCCCGAAGTGGCGTTTGCAAAGCTTCCCGACATCATCGAGATCGCTCAGAGCATGATAAAATACATCATAGGCGCCGTGCTTGCGGAATGCCCGGAAGAAATAGCGTTTTTCGAAAAGGCGTTCGAGCCGGGGCTTCGCGACAAATTGCAAAAGGTAGTTGACAGCGACTTTGTGATTTTGGAATATACGGAAGCCATAGACATTCTCAAAAAGAGCGGAGCAAAATTTCAATATCCCGTCGAATGGGGGTTGGATCTTCAGTCCGAACACGAGAGATACATCACGGAGCAAGTTTTCAACAAGCCCGTGTTTGTCGTCAACTACCCTAAGAAAATAAAATCGTTTTATATGAAGCAAAACGAGGACGGCAAAACCGTCGCAGCGACGGATCTGCTTGTGCCCGGCGTGGGAGAGATAATCGGTTGCAGCGAGCGAGAGGCGGATTTTGACAAGCTCAAACAAGCTATGGAAGAGCGCGGCATGAATATGGAAGACTATGTCGGGTATATGGAACTTAGAAAATACGGTTCAGTGCCTCACAGCGGTTTTGGGCTCGGTCTCGAGCGGATTATGATGTATGTTACGGGCATACAAAACATAAGAGACGTGCAACTTTATGCTCGCACTGCCGGCGACTTGATGTAAATTGTGGAAAATAAATATGCGCAACGCGTATATAAAATAAATTTCGGAGGCAAGAGATGTATTCTATCCCTGAAAATTATACGTCCAAAATGTCGGTGAGGGAAACCGAAAAGGCAATAAAATTTGTAAAAGACGCTTTCCAGCGCAATTTTGTAAAGAATTTCGGCTTTGAAAGGGTGTCCGCGCCCCTGTTTGTGAAGAGCGGCACGGGCGTCAACGATGACCTTAACGGCGTCGAGAGAGCGGTGAAATTCGACATATCCGCACAGGGCGGAGTGCAGGCGGAAATAGTCCATTCGCTTGCGAAATGGAAAAGGCTTGCATTAAAACGTTACGGCTTCAGAAACGGCGAGGGCATTTATACTGATATGAACGCCATAAGGCGCGACGACAGATGCGATTGCCAGCACAGCGTTTATGTGGATCAGTGGGACTGGGAAATGGTCATAGGTCGCGAGCAACGCAACGTCGATTTTTTGAAAATGGTCGTCTCTCGCATAGTCAGTGCAATAGTCGATACTCTTGAAGAAACAAAGCGCGTATTTCCCTCAATTGATCTGAAATTGAAAAGGGACGCGACGTTTGTCACGACGGAGGAGGCGCTTGCAAGATATCCGGAGTTGTGCGCACACGACCGAGAGCGCGCGCTGGCCAAGGAGTACAGGACTGTTTTTCTTATGAACATCGGCGGCGAACTTTCCGACGGCAAACCTCACGACGGAAGAGCTCCGGACTATGACGATTGGCAACTTAACGGCGATATAATCTTCTACGACGAGGTGCTGGACGACAGCTTGGAGATATCCTCTATGGGCATCAGAGTCGACGCGGAAAGTCTTGTCAAACAACTAAAAGCCGCCCACGCCGAGGACAGAATGGCGCACGAGTATCACAAGCAAATAGTTTCGGGAGAACTTCCATTGACGATAGGCGGCGGCATAGGGCAATCCAGGCTTTGCATGTTGATTTTGCAAAAGGCTCATATCGGCGAAGTGCAGGCGAGCATTTGGCCGGCGGATATGATAGAAGAGTGCAATAAGGCGGGCATACGCTTGCTGTAAATAAAGAAGGTAGATATGGAACTGAGAACACATACATGCGGAGAGCTTCGCGAAGGCGATGTCGGCAAAAGGGTAAAGCTTTGCGGCTGGTTGAGCAGCGTGCGCGATTTGGGCGCTGTGATATTTTTCGTGCTTAGGGATTACTACGGCTATACACAAGCGGTTGTCGCGGACGACGAAAAAAAGGAGCAGATAAGAAGCATCCCACGCGAAAGCACGGTGTCGGTCGAGGGTAAAGTAGTGTTGCGCAGCGCGCCCAATAAAGATATGCCCACGGGTATGATCGAAATAGAGCCCGAGCGCATCGAAGTTTTGGGCAGATGCTATGAGCAATTGCCCTTCGAGGTGGCAACTTCGACTCAATCCAGAGAGGATGTAAGACTGAAATATCGCTTTTTGGATTTGCGCAATCCCGACGTCAAAAGTAAGATCGTCTTTCGATCCAAGGTGGTAAGCTGGCTCAGACAAAAGATGACGGAACTCGGATTTTTGGAAATCACGACGCCCATCCTCACATCCAGCTCTCCGGAGGGTGCAAGGGATTATATAGTGCCGTCAAGGGTATATCCCGGGCACTTTTACGCGTTGCCGCAAGCTCCGCAACAATATAAACAGTTGCTTATGACAAGCGGCTTCGACAGGTATTTTCAAATAGCGCCCTGTTTCCGCGACGAAGACGCGCGTGCGGACAGAAGCCCCGGCGAATTTTATCAACTCGATACGGAAATGTGCTTTGCCACTCAAGAGGATGTATTTGCGGTTATGGAAGAAGTGCTCAGCGGCGTATTCAGCGAGTTTGCGCCCAAACATTTCAAGGTGGACAAGGGGCCTTTCCGTCGCATCTCCTATCGCGACGCTATGAGGGATTTCGGCACGGACAAGCCCGATCTTCGCAACCCGTTGATAGTCAAAGACGTCACGGACATTCTCGAAGGCAAAGCGCCCTTCTTTGAAAAGGGCAAGACAATAAAGGCGGTCGCGGTCAACGACTTTAAGGAGACGAGGAAGTGGATCGACGCTTTGACCGAACGCGTAAAGCAGAACGGCGCAAGCAATATGTATTGGTTTAAGCTGGACGAAAACGGAGAGCTTGCCGGCGGTGTCGCAAAATTCGTCGCAAATGAAAAGCAAGCTCTTTCGGAGCGCCTAGACTTAAAAGCAGGGGGATTTGTGGCTATGGTCGCCGAAGAAAAAGGCGCGGAAAAACAAGCCGGATATTTGCGCACGGAGCTGGGTACAGGGCTGGATTTGCTTGAAAAGGACGCCTATCGCTTCTGCTGGATCGTGGACTTCCCGATGTACGAATACGACGACGAGGGAGAACTTGGCTTCTGCCACAACCCCTTCTCTATGCCTCAGGGCGGTCTCGAGGCGCTCAACACGCAAGATCCGCTTGACATATTGGCTTATCAGTATGATAGCGTTGTCAACGGCGTCGAACTTTCAAGCGGCGCGGTGCGCAATCACGAGCCGGCAATTATGGAAAGAGCTTTCGAAATCGTCGGTTACGGAAAAGACGTGATAGAGCAGAAATTTTCCGCGCTTTACAACGCGTTCAAGTTCGGAGCGCCGCCGCACGCAGGCATAGCCCCTGGTGTGGACCGCATAGTGATGTTGTTGCTCAACGAGCAAAATATCCGCGAAGTCATTACTTTCCCAATGGACAGGAATGCGAGGGATATACTTATGGGCGCCCCGTCAAAAGTAACGGAAAAGCAACTGAAAGAGGTACACATAAAACTTGATTTGCCCAAAGACTGAGCATGCGTACACAAGCAAGGCGAGAGAGCTTTTCTTAAAGCATAATAAGGCGAATACAGTGTGCTGCGTGAGACTTGCTTATGGACCAATCGCCGAGGGACTTTTGACGTGTCCCGTCAAAAGTAACGGAAAAGCAATTGAAAGAAGTGCACATAAAACTCGATTTACCTAAGGAAAGCGCATAAAAGGCGTCTGCGGTTATGTGCATTTGACAAATTTGTAAATAAAGGTTATAAATATAGCAAAGGTATAGCAAAGTCTTGCCGCAAGGCAAGCGTTAGAACCTGAGTCATAAAGGAGATATATGAAAAAGAAACTCATTGTTGCAGCGGCAACGATCCTGCTTATAGCGATATGCGCCGTATGTTTTGTCGCTTGCAACCCCTACAAGTGGAAAGGCATCGGCGGCGGCGATCCCGACGCGACGGCGGAGTCAAACGGCGGCTATGTCGTGAAGCAGGGCAATTATCTGTACTTCATCAACGGATATGCCGGTTATGACGGCGACAATACGTTTGGCACACCTCAAAAGAATGCTATTGTCAGAGCGGAATTGGATGCGGATGGAGCCGTAAAGAACGATACCGCAAAAGTTGTCGTGCCAAAGCTTGTGCACAACAGCGCGGACGGCGGCTTCGCGATCTTCAAAGATTGGATCTATTATGCCACATACAACAGCGATAAGGACAAAAACGGCACCGCTTCCACCACCAAGATGGACTTTATGCGCACTAAGATTGACGGCAGCGCGACGCAACGTATCGCACAAATAAATTCGCGTACGATGCCGTATTTCTTCACCGAAAACAGAATATTGTACTTTGATTCCGACCAGAGTGTTATAAACTACATTGATTTTTCGGGTATGCCCAAATCCAAAAGCGTGGACAACGGAAAGGGTGCGGTCGCGGGCGTGCTCGCGGAGCACGTAAGCACTGTCGTATGGGACTATGCCGTGGACAAAGCGTTTTATGTCAAGACGTTGGACGGCACTACAGACAGTTATAAAAACTACAACGAGATCCATTCCATCACGTTTGACGGCAAGACGGACAAGGTGTTGGCGACGGAAAACACCTTTGTCGCAAACGATACCGATCCAAATGCGGACAGCCTGCATGTCTACAAATATTCGCTTGTGGACATCTATCCCGAGCAAGACGACGTGACTTTGTATTATTCGAAGACGTATATGTACGGATCTTCCTCGTCGTCCACACAAGACGCGGGAACATTCTGCGCGAAGGCATCGGACATAAAAAACACCGAGAAGATGCTTAAGACGACGGCCCTCACGTCCCTCTATCCGTTGGGTTATGAAGAGGGCGCTTTCAGTGGCAGCAGTTGGTATGACGGCAACTCGGAGACTCCGATACCCGTAGAAGTGACGGGTTCGTCCACAACGATCCACTATGTGGACCAAAAAAACGGCATCATATATTATTCGGCAAGTTCGTCGGCGTCAGAACTTGACAAAATCTCGTATAAGGGCGAAGGCAACGCGGATATCGTCATCGCAGAGAGCATGAAGATAGACGAATTGAAGCTGGAATTTATCGGCGACAGGCTGTACTTCTTTGCAACGAGCGACGACAATTGGATGCATACAATCAACTTCCTTACGTTTGAAAAGACGGATGCAGACGGCGAAAAGATCGAAAGTGCATATATCGGAGTCGGTCGTCCCGAGGAAGAAGAGGATAAATAAACAAATTTATTTAAAGGGACGGAGTTTTCCGTCCTTTTTTATAAAATTTGATAGGATTAGCGCAATAAAAGAGGACGGCGGATGAGCAAAACCATTTTCATCACGGGCGGCAGCCGCGGAATAGGCGAGGCGACAGTCCGTGCGGCGGCGGGTAAATATAACGTAATATTCACCTATTTCACGGGCGAGGAAAGAGCGCGCGAGCTGGAAGGAGAACTTAACGCGCGATTTGGCGGCGTAGCGGCAATAAAATGCGACGTCGGCGACGTCGCGAGCGTAAAGGAAGCGGCAAGACAAGCCATCGCCCGTTTTAAGCACATAGACGTGCTCGTCAACAACGCGGGCATATCGATGAGTAAACTTTTGCTTGACACTTCCGTCGAGGATTGGGAAAGAGTATTCAAAGTGAACACGAAAGGGGTGTTTAACGTCACCAAGGAATTTTTGCCCGAACTTATTGCAAGAAAGGGCTCCGTTGTCAACATATCTTCGGTTTGGGGCAGCACAGGCGCAAGCATGGAGGTCGCATATTCCGCGTCAAAGTCTGCCGTAAACGGCTTTACAAGAGCGCTTGCCAAAGAACTCGCTCCCATGGGCGTAAGGGTCAACGCCGTTGCGCCGGGCGCGATAGATACGGATATGATGAAAGAATATTCCGTTGAGGACGTAGAGCGGCTTATTTCGGACAAAATATTGCTTGGTCGTTTGGGAAGCGCGAAGGAAGTCGCCGACGCGATATTGTTTGTCGCGGAAAGCGAGTACATCTCAGGCGCGGTGCTGCCTGTGGACGGTTTGTTGAGTTGAAAACCTAATTTGTTTTACATATAATAATTCATCATGCGACAAGATACGCTCTATTAAGGAAATCTCAAAAGATGCGCGCATATTGACAACATTTTCAAATGAATATATAATAAATGTATCCAAACCCATACATAATATGTTTGGAACGTGGATTTTTTCAGGAGGAATTATGAAAAAATTTAACTTCAGGACAGTTTTGGTGCTGTTACTTGTGGTTATTATGGCAGTCGCATTGGTCGCTTGCCATAAAAAAGACGACGATAACAACAATGAGCCGCCACCGATAACCGCAAATTCCAAAGAATACTTTGCCAAACTGTTTACGATGATCGACAACAAAACTGCGGACGCCATCGGATCTGACGAAGATCTTAAGGTCGCGTTTGACGTACAACTCAATATGGGCGCCGCTACGACGGGCGGATACAGACCCGTTTCATGCGCCGGTTTGGGCTTTGATGTGGAGGCCGTCATTGACAGAAGCACGCCAAACAAATCCGAACACACGGCGGCAAAGGTCAGGATATACACCACATCCGGTCTCACTGCAAGCCCGACGGACATTTGCACACTGTATGTCTTCTTGGACGACCCGTTGTATGACACGGCAAGCGGCGAGTCGCGTTGCATTTACGTGGACATCTCGGGGCAGCAAATAAGGATCCCCGTAGACAGCTTCACCATTGACGGAAAACATTTCTATGATCTTCCGACGGTGCTTTTCAATGCGCTCGGCAAAAACATTGTCGCGGACAACAAAAATCCCGATCCCACAGGTCTTACCGTCAACAATATTTTGGATGCTATCGTAGGCAATATGGGTCCCGATTGGTCGCTGGACGCTTTTGTGACGAGCATATTTGACCTTGTCGGAAAGGCGGATACAACATTTGATCTTAAGCAAAAATTGGAGAACGCGGAATTCGACATTGCCGGAGCAAAAGTGTCTTTGGGCAATATGATCGCGGATATTCTTTTGGGTACCGAGACCGAAGAGAAGACGGTTGACGACATGTTTGACGCCAATGGCAATCTTAAAGTGAGTGAAATCGTCAAAGGAGACGTATTTGCAGACCTCTTTACGTCAAACGTGAAAACCAATAAGACAACGGGAGTTAACACCTATGAACTTGAGCTCGACAAGAGCATTTTCTCGATTCTCGGCATAGCTGTAAATATGCCTTCGCTTTTCTCGAACACTAAAGATAAAGACGCGCCTTATATCAAGTTGAGTTTCGAAGAGAAAAACAACGCGCTTGAAAGCGTATCGCTGTATGCTCAGTTGTTGACGGAAGCGTCGAAATTCGGCAATCAATCGCCTTATATCAATGTGAAAGTCAACCGCCTCGACATTTCTAAGAGGACAACGACCAACGATCTGAGCTTGCCCAATAAAGATGACTACAGCTACGACGTGGCGATAGACAGCGCGATCACGCTTAAACTCAACGGTTTCGGCATCGATCCCAATAAGTTCAGCGACAGGTTCCAAAATCAGGCGCCCACAATCGATTTGAGCAATACGGAGATAAAGCTTGGCATCAAAGCTAACTTCCAGACCAATCATATCCTCGATACGCTTAAACTGGATGTCTTTGCCAACATAAATAAGAGCGAGTTGCTTGCAATAAGCTATGCTCCGTACGAAGACGGCAGCAAGGGTCATCTTACGGTAAAGGCAAATCCGGACGCCAAGATCGGCACCAATAAAGTGTTGCCCACGGTCTTCAGCCTGTTTGGAGAAGACATATATAAAGGGGTCAACAGTTTATTTACAGCCTTAGGTCATCCGGAATTGATGACGCAGCTCGAGAGCGCTATCTTCGATTCGACTCAAGGGACCCCGGATCATACTAAATTCAACGAAAACTTCAAGGGCGCCGTCATAGATATCAATATGGACAGCGTGAGGAGAGATGTCAAACAAGTTATTCAAGATGTAAAGGGATATCTTAAAAAATGGAATGACAACAACCATCTCAACCTCGAAAAGGAAATGGATATAGTAAAGAAGTTTACTAAAACTTATGCCGATGAATGGTTCGACTATATAAAGGCAGTCGTCATGGCTTCTTTGATGAAACAAACCATCCCCGATCCTCCGGCAGTACCACCGGTAGCGGAGGCAGAAGGCAGCAGTGCGGTCGAAGCGGCGGACGGCCCCGGCGCGAAGGAGTATATCGCGTCTGTCGTTGATATGATCAGGATCATATTCCCGATGGCAACGACCGGCGACGGCGAGCTCAGCCTTGCCGTAAAAGACGTGCTTACGGTAGTCAGCAGCGTTGCAAACACTTTGCCCAAAGTCAGCGATTGGAGCAAGGAGGCAAGCATCGTCAAGATGGTGGATTGGCTTGAAGGCAAGTTTAACGCACTGGACGACAAGCGTATTCCCGAAAAACTTGCGACGGGCATCACGATCAAGGGAGAAGACGCATTCAGCAAGACGGAGCCCACTGCTCGCGACTATATCGATTATCTTGTTCGCGCACTGTTCAACAGCCTGAATGTCAATCTAACGCTTGACTGCACAGACGGATTCGAAATAGACGTCAAAGCAACAGTCAGCACTCAGGCCAATGCGGAACTGAGCCTCTCCTTGGCGCTCAAGGATAGCGTGAATTGCAACGACTACTATCAGGAATACAATTCCGCGTCCGACAAGACGGGATGGAATGTGTTTCAATAACGCAATAATGATTTAAGAAAAGCGGTTCGACTCAGGTCGGACCGCTTTTATTGTCCGAAAATTTTCGAGGTGGAGCGCAAGCGACAATTTGAAAGCAAGATACGCCGCAAATTCAAATTACAGCCGAATGTCAAATTTCTTGCCTAAAAGGACGATAGAGGCTATAATGTAAACATGGAACTTCCGCAAAACAGAAATATGTTTTCCGCCGAAGATTTGAATGACGCGGCAGAGTTTATAGCAGGCTTTTCAGAGGAAATAAGCGTATTTCCCGGTCGTCTTACGGGCTCGATGCAGGAAACTGCGTGCGCGCGGACCATTCGTAGCAGGCTTGAGGACGAGACAGAGGTGAATACGCGTATGGAGGCGTATAAGGCATACCCCATGCTAGGCAGAGGGATTTTTCCGTTTTGGGGGCTGTGGTGCCTTGCCGCATATGCGTTGTATTTCTTATCCTTTGCGGGCAAACGAGTAGCGGGCATATTGCTGACGTTGCTTGCGCTTTTGGTGTTTGTTTCGGGCACTGTGGTCATGCTCATGCTGTTTTTCGGCGACAGGAAATTGAGCAAATTGCTTTCTTCCAAGGTTTCGTACAATGTAGTGAGTGAGTTTACAAAGCCCGAAAGCAACGGCTCGCCGCGCACTGTAGTTATTGCCGACAACCACGACGCCGCATTGGGCAGTTATTTCGGCGACGCGGGCTTCATAAGACGCGTCACGTTGCTCGCGGCGCCCGTCTCGGCGTTTGTTTTTATCCTCTTTTGCGTGCTGAAAATGGCGCTCGGCACGGAAACCAATGCGCGTGTTACGGCATTTGCGGTAGTGCCGGCAGTTCTCGGGACTATGGGGACTTTGACGATTTTATTGCATTATTCGCCTTTTGAAAAGCATTGCAGGCGCAACAACGGCGTAGCGACATCGGTCGCAATGGCGGCTTTTGCGTATTTTGCGGAAAATCCCGAGTTTATGCCCGACAACACGCGTGTAGTGTACGTATCATTCGGCGGCGAAAATTCGGGACACGGCGGTTCGGCGGCTTTCATGAAGGCGCACCCGGAATATGCCGACGCCGATATCCTTTGCCTGGGAGACATTTGCGACGGTAGTTTCAAAATAGCCGAATCGGACGCTTTCAGACGCATACATTTTTCAGACGCGGTGATTTCCGCCATACGCGGCGCAGCGCACAAATACAATATTGAGTTGTCGGCATACGGAGCGTTTGAAAGAAAATTGGCCTCGGTGCACGGCTATGCCTCAGATTGCTTTGCCAAAAACGGAATAAGGACGGCGACGATACTCACCGACTACAGGGCGCAGCATACGCCTCAAAACAAGGAGATAGAAAAGATGTTTGTGCTGACTGCAAGCGCAGTATACGAGTTGTTGAATTCGTCTCCTGCTACGGGAGAGGAAAGAAGAGAGGAAATATTGCCTCAGACAGGCGCGTCTTTTGTGGACGCAGTTGGCAAATAGGAGATAAAATGGACGAAAAGAATTTCGAAAACGAAAATTTGCCTGTGGAGATATTCGGAGAAGAGCCCAAGAAAGGTTTGTCGGAGGTCGCGCTCAACGACGCCGATGACGCTCGGCATGTCGGCGAGTCGTCATCTTCTTTTAAAAAGGCGGTCGCCGTGTTGAAACATTTTGCAAAGCGCTATTTCATAGACGCGTTTACGGGGATGGCGCAGGGTCTGTTCTGTACGCTCATCGCAGGTACGATCATAGGACAAATCGCAAGTTGGTGCGGACAAAACGGGTTTGCTTTGACGTTGGGGTACTTTGCAAACTTCGCAAAAATGCTGATGGGAGCCGGAATAGGCGTGGGAATAGCGCATAAACTCGGCGCAAAGCCTCTCGTCATGTTTTCGGCTGCGGTCGCCGGAATAATAGGCGCATTTTCGGGGAACATGGTCACGGCAATCGTCGGGAAGGGCGCTTTTACGCTTTCATTCGGCGCGCCGGGCAACCCGATAGGCGCGTATGTGGTTTCGCTCCTGACCATAGAAATTGCGAGTTTATATGCAGGAAAAACTAAGTTGGACATCGTTCTCGTGCCTCTTGGCATGATAGTATTGTGCTTCGTTGGAATATTTATAGCATGGCCTTTCATCAAACTTATTGATCTGTTTGCTCGCGCCATAGTGTTGCTTGTGCAGGCCGGGACCGCCGTAAAAGCGCTCACAGGCATAGTCGTGGCAATAGTCATGGGAATTTTGCTTACCATGCCTACGTCTTCGGCGGCGATATGGATAGCCATTGCGACGTCCGACATTGCGCTTGCCAATCCCGAAGCGTTTTATATTGCCGGAGGGGCGGCGGTCGCTGGTTGCGCGGCGCATATGATAGGATTTGCGGTAGCCACCGTGCGCGAAAACGGTATCAGCGGACTCATATCACAGGGCATAGGCACGTCTATGTTGCAGATCCCTAATATTATGAAAAAGCCCATCATCATGGTGCCCGAAATCGTCGCCAGCGCCGTGAGCGGCCTTGTGGCGGTGCTCATAGGGCTTCGTTGCGACGCTACGGGCGGAGGCATGGGCACCAGCGGCCTTGTCGGCGTATTCGGCGCAGTCTCGGCGTCCTTGGATTCGGGCATAGCCGCATGGCGGATCGCGCTTGGAGTGATACTGTGTCTCTTCGTATTGCCGGCGGCGATAAGTTTTGCCGTCGATTTGTTGTTGAGAAAATTGGGCAAGATAAAACCCGATGATGTCAAATTGCCCGACTAAAACAGGCCGGTAAAACAGAAGATATTATTGAAAAGATAAAAAATGTGCAAGCGCACATTTTTTGTTTTCGAATATTCAGTTTTTCAATTTGTTCGGTTCGTCTTCTGCGGATTTATCCTTGCGCTTTTTGCGTTTATTTTTAGGCAGAGGAAGCGATACGGTGAAAACGGTGCCTTTGCCTTCTACGCCTTTGCAGGATATCACGCCGCCGTGCGCATGGACGGTTGCCGCGGCTATGGCGAGGCCGAGCCCGAAACTTGCATTGTCCTGGCGTTTGCGCGCTCCGTCCGCGCGGTAGAATCGGTCAAAGATGTGCTCTGCATCCTCCTTCGAGACTACTTCGCCCGTGTTGAGCACCGTTATGCACGCGCGCTTTTGCTCCGTATATAATTTGAAACCCACTTTGCCGTTTTCGCCGCAATATTTTATAGCATTGTCAAGCAAAATCACAAACAACCTTTCAAGCGCGCCGCTGTCGCCCTCTACAAAGACGTCGGGCGCAATATCCGCAAACATTTGCACGTTTTTTTCGAAACAAAGCACTTCGAAAGTGAGGCAAGCGCCTTCCGCGATAGAACTGAGATTGACTATGTCTTTTGTCGGTTGGGTTTGTTCGATTTTAGACAACTCCAACATATTTTGTATCAGTGCCTGCATTCGCTCTATCTGCGCGTCTATTGATTGTATCCAATATTCGTTGTCGCTTACTGGTGCGGAAGGTTCCGATTTTATCACGCTGAGGTTGGTAGATATTATCGTCAGCGGAGTTTTAAGTTCATGCGAAGCGTTTGCGATCAAATCGCGTTGTTTGGACATTGCTTCCGAAACGGGATGGAGCAACCTTGCCGAACAAAGAAAAGCGAGCAGGGCGACAAGCATTACGGAACAGAAATACAGTAGGACCACCTGTATTGCCGAGGTGACAAGTTGGTCGTGATAAGAGGTCCTGTCTATGACGGCGATGACCGTCCGCTCCTCTGATTTGAAGCATGCCGCCGCGAAGTATGCGTCGCCTACGTTAAAATTGCCGTTTTGTACGGAGATCGCCTTTTCAATGACTTCGTTTTTGTCATCTCCGTAAAAGTCGAAAGACCCCTCGAGAGTGACTTCGTCCACGGCATTTATGTAGACAAACATTATCTTAAGTTTTTGCGGCATGCCTATGGCATATTTTTCGGGGTTTTGCGCGGCGTCGCGAAGAGAGCGTGATATAAACGTTTCGTTGGAGACGCAAGTCAAGCCGAAAAAACTTCCCAAAAGCACAAGAAGGAAGATCGCCGCGATCATTGTGGTGGTCAGCGTAAATTTGACTCTCTGTTTTTTTATCAGTTCCATATAAAACGCGCTTTAACTTGCATAAATGTACTGTTAAAGCGCCTGTTTGTCAATTTTTTTGTACCAATTTATATCCGACGCCTCTTACGGATTCGATTGTAAACGAGGCGTTGAGATGATTCAACTTCTTGCGCAAAAAGGACATATACACTTCGAGATTGTTGGACTCGAACTCGCTGTTCAGCCCCCATGCTTTGATGATAAGATCTTCTTTTGCCGCAACAAAGTTCGGATACTCGAACATATATCTCAAAAGCTCGAATTCTTTACCGGTCAGACCTATTTCGCCGTATGGTGTCTTAAGTTTGTAAGTGGTGAGGTCCAGCGACGCCTCGGCGTGCTCCAGCTTATTGTCGCTGACCAGTTTGCCCTTGCGTCTGAGCACCGCGCGCATTCTTGCCGACAACTCGTTGAAGGAGAAGGGTTTGGAGACATAATCGTCCGCTCCTCGGTCAAGCCCGGCAATTTTGTCGTTTTCGTCGGAGAGCGCCGTCAACATAATGACGGGGGTGTCCTGTTTTTTGCGACGGATCTCGCTCAGCACCTCAAACCCGTTCATCTTCGGCATCATGACGTCAAGCAAAATAAGGTCATACATCCCCGTAGAGGCAAAACTGAGTCCGTCGGCTCCATCGTATACGCAATCTATGTCATATCCTTCTTTTGTAAGCATCTTTGCGAGCGCGCGTGAAAGTTCTTTTTCGTCTTCAATAAGTAAAACTCTCATCTGTACCTCCTTAAGTTATAAGTATAATATCATTCCACTCTTAAAACAATATTAAATTGCAACGATGCATAAATTGAGAATCGGTTTCGATAATTTTCATCCTGTTTACGGAAGATCTCCGGGTGAGGACGTACAATATATAAGGCCCTGCTCGTTTTCGGGAGCCGAAGTATAATAATATCGGAGGTTTCAATAAAGATTTATCGGATTTTGCAAAGCCGAGACCATCGGCGAATTAGAATGGCGGAGTTTTCGCTTGCGATGCGCTCCGGCAGGCAATGAAATAAAACGATGCAACAATATATATTGATCGATGTAGTAAGGTAATTTATCTTTATAATATTGATAAAAACTTCAAAGCGTGATACAATCTTTTTATACCGGTCTTACGGAGAGTGTATGAAAGGGATTAAGTTTGCGATCTATCCTATTTTGCTTGTGTTGCTTGCGTTTGCGACTATGGCAATATGCGTAAGCGTCAACGTCGCCTTTGCGGAGGAATTGCCGTTGTCCTTTAAGCTGTCGGCAGACAATGACAAAAATTGGACGTTATATAGGGACGACGCTCAAATAGGAGAATATACGGGGGAGTTTTTTGTGACGGCGGGCGTCGGCGTCAGCGCGCCTGTATCCGACAAAATCAAAGAAGTTTTGCTTGAAGAGGGCAGACAGATCGACGATTATGTTTTGACATTTGAATTTCCCGAGATATCCGCGTTTATAGAGGGCGCGGCTACTATGGAATATTCGGAAATCCGGGGACAGATCCTCATAAAAGCAAATTATTTGCCCGTAATTTCCCAAAGCACGATGACAAAGCGACTTGTGTATTCGTCATTGGGCGACGTGGAGATAATTGCCGAGTCCGAAGAAGCTTCCGACGGGTTGCTGTTCGGGAAAAATACGGATGCAGGCGAATATGACGTAAGTTTCACGGTCACGGAGAGTTTTAGTTTCGGCGTGGCTCCCGACGGAGCGAGCGGCAATTTGGCGAGCGAAGGGGATCCTGCTGCGGATTATAGGCGACAATATGACGTAGTGAGACGCAGCAACAGCGTACATTGCACAATTGAAAAGGCCGACCCGATAGTGCCGACCATCGATACTATAGAAGCGGAATACGGCACAAGGGTGAAGGACATACGGGTGCCCGGATCTCTTGACGATTCGGGCGAGTGGACTCTTTTGGAGGAACAAAATACAGACAGTATTTTTGCGGAAGTGACAAATCCGGGCGAGGTATTTTTGCCGGTTGCCGAAAGAGAGTATACTCTGGATATGTTGTATACGCCGAAAAATACCAACTACAAAGAAGCAAACGCTACAGTGAAAGTGCGCATTACGCCCAAAGAAATCATAGCCATAATAGACGATGCGTCTTCGCTATGTCATGAACCGTTGAAAAGCGGCGATGAGTTGACTTTTGACAAGGTTGCTTTGGAAAATCAACTTGTTGCGAACGATACGTTTGACATGTTGCACTTGTCTTTGTATGTCGAAAACGGCGATCCCGATACGCCCGGTTATTACACGATAAAGGCAAAAATAGAAAACGAAAATTATGTCGTCACAAGCCGCAATCGCAGCAATTATTTTGTTGAAGGCGGCAGATATATAGTATTCGCGACATCGTTTATCGTGGTTGCCGATGACGGGATGGAATTTGAAGTGTTTATAGTTTCCGACAAACTTACTATCGAGGTCAAGTCGGCAAAATTCAGAGAAAAAAGACCTTCTGCCAAGATTATCGACGGCACGGCTGTGCCCATTTCCGCGTATAAATTTGTATTTTACGAAAACGGCCGCGAAACCCATCCGACAGAATTCGGCGTAAGTTGGAAACATGCGCCCAAAGGGACGAAGGCGGTCGCGCATTATGTGGAAGATGAACTTAACTTTGCGGATGGCAATAGCGTCAATCTGATATATTTGTCAAAAGAAGGAGTATATAACGACACGTTGTATTTCTACGGCGTAAATATTTTGACGGGCTACAACATCATGTTGCTTGTGATACTTTCGCTTGCTATAGTCGGCATAGCGATATTGACGGCATTACTCATTGCCGGGAGGAAATAAAGATGAGCGGCGGCATACTTTGCGAATTCGGAGCAAAAGCCCTTGCCGGCGTGCTGAGCGCCCTCGCGGCAGTGGCAATAATAGTATTTTCTGTATTGTTGTATTATTGCATAAAATGGTGCAACAGGCTTTTGATGAAATATAGATATTCAGAATATAGGTATGTCGAACGTCCGAAACCCGTAGCGCCGATGGCTCAAGAGGACAATGCCGATACGCAACGTCCCAAGAAAAAGAAGAGCAAAAAGAACAAAGGCTACGTAATAGTGCAAAGCTCCGAAGACGAGAGAGCAGATGATTAAAGCTCGAATAAAAAAATCCTTGGCGGCGCTTTTGGTCGGGGTTGCGGTCAATATTGTTTTGGCAGCCGTAAAACTGTATATAGGGCTCAAGACAAACAGCATCACGGTCATGCTCGACGCCACAAACAGCACATTGGACATTGTCACGGCGTTGATAACGGTCATTGCTTTTGCGGCTCTGCTCGCTCCGCGCGGAGAGAAGGCGCCCTACGGCTACGGCAGATGCGAATATCTTGCAAGTTTTGTCGTCGCCACTGTATCATGCGTGGTTGGAGTGCTGTTTTTCGTCCGTTCGCTCAACAGATTGGCTATGCCCGAACCCATATGGTTTGGCGCGTCAAGCGCGGCGATCATTGCCGTGGCTGTGGCGTTGAAGTTGGGGTTGGGGCTTTTTTATTTGTTTATCAACAAAAAACTCAAATCAAAGGCGATAGCGGCAATTACATTGGACAGTTTTTTGGATACGGGCATCACAGCCGTATCGCTGATCTCATACTCCGTTTCTGGCAACGTGTATTATTCGGCGGACGCCATTTTCGGCATAGTGATAAGCGTCGTGGTAATTATATTCGGCATAAAGATAGTTGTCGACAGCGTGAAAACAATTGTATTGGGCGACGGCTGCGCGGATGAAAAAGAGGCGATCTGCAAATATTTCGAAGACAAACCTTCGGTGACGGCGATAATGGCGATCGTCCTGCATGATTATGGTTATTATGCCAAGGTGGGATCCGTAAAATTGAAACTTGCCGAAGGCACTTCCGAAGATGACGCGAAAAGCCTTGCGGATGAAGCAAAAATAGAACTCGGAAATATGACGGGCGCGGAGCTTGACGTTCAGTGGCAAATAGAAAACGGCGCGGATTGACAAAATAATTTACGTCTTGAATTATATATTTTGTCAGTATATAATGAATATAGTATATTAAAAATCGCGAGGGGATTTTTATGGACGAAGATTACAATATCGAAGATGCTGAAATACAGCAAGAGGAGCAGGCTCCCATAGAAGAGACGCAGGCGGAGGAGCCGCAGGCAGAAGAGGCGCAAGAACAGCAGGTCACATCCGAAGGCGTAAAGAAGAAAAAGAAACGCGAAAAAAAGAAACTCACCAAGGAGCAAAAGAAGCAGCGCGCAATCAAAGCCCTCATAATCACGGGGAGCATTGTGCTTGCGTTTGCCATATTCATATCAAGTGTCGCGATCGCCAACGTTGTAGTGGCCAAGGGGTTGCTAGAGCAGGCGGAGCAGTTTACGGCTGCGGAATATCCGGCCGACAGGCTCGTCCCCGTGATTGACCCCGAGGACGGCTATTGGACGTTTACTACGGACAGAGAACTTAAAATAATGCAACTCACCGACGTACATATCGGCGGCGGCAGTTTTTCCAAGCAAAAAGACGCGTGGGCGATGAACGCCGTTGCGACTATGATAAAAGAGGAACTCCCCGACCTTGTCATAGTGACCGGCGACATTACTTTCCCCGTGCCGTATGCGTCGGGGTCCTTCGACAACTTGCACGGAGTGGAAATATTCTCTACGCTTATGGAGAAGTTGGGCGTGTATTGGACGTTCTGCTTTGGCAATCATGACACGGAAGCATACGCAAAGTACACTCGTACCGACATTTGCGAATACTATGAAAAGCAACAAGCCGCCGGCAAACTCAAGTATTGTCTTTTCCAGCGTGGCGAGAGCGATAAAAAAGATGTCATCAGCGACGACAGCATGGGCTTTGGCAATACCATAATCAAAGTCAAAAATTCCGCGGGTGACCTGACGCAAGCGCTCGTCATGATAGATAGCCATAGCTATCTCGACGGCGATTATTTCGGTTTGTTGTGGAATTACGATTATATCCATGATGTTCAAGTGAATTGGTACGAAAGGGAAATGAACAGACTCGGCAACGTCAAAAATATGATTTTCTTCCACATTCCGATCAGGGAATACAGAGAGGCATGGAAAGAGTATCGCGAAAACGGCAACCAAAATACTGACAACGTCATATATTTCGCCGGCGCGATGCGAGAGAACGAGGACAAAGTCCGTCATGATGAAAAGACATATGGCGTGGCGTGTAGCACGCATCCCGACAAACTGTTTGAGACGGCGTCGCAGCACAACGCCACCGGCATCTTCTGCGGACATGATCATTACAACAACTTCTCCGTGGAGTACAAGGGCATCAGACTGACATATGGCATGAGCATAGACTATCTTGCCTATCCGGGGATATACAAAGAGCACTTACAACGCGGTTGTACGCTCATAAATCTCGATGAGGACGGCTCGTTTGAAATAGAGCATCGCAACTATTATAAGGATTACGGCGCGAAGATAGAAAAAGGTAAAAACGAATTGGCGGCATAAATCGGAAAAAGAGCGGCGGCGTAAGTCGCCGCTTTTTATTATTGCATCGAATACAAATGGATCGGAAGATCGCTGTAGTCTAGATTCCAAGGCAGTTGCGTAAAATTTGATATGAGAGTGGTATTGGTGGGCGCCTTAGGGCGAATGGGCAGGCAAATGATAGCGGAGCTTGAACGCGCCGGCGAAGTTTTGGCGGCGGCGGTGGATCCGCGAGCGGACGCCACGTCTCGTACGGAGTATACAAGCATCTCCGACGTCGATGTCGAAGCGGACGTCATCATAGATTTTTCCCGTCCGGACGCTACGGAAGAACTGTTGAAATGGGCGGTGAAAAGGCGCGTGCCCGTCGTGATCGCGACTACGGGACACGGCGAAGAAAATATGAAGATCATAGCTGCCGCCGCAAAACGCATCCCCGTTTTTTTGAGTAGCAATCTTTCGTACGGAGTACATCTTTTTGCGGATATTGCGAAGAATGTAGCAAAGGCATTTCCTTATGCCGATGTTGAAATCGTAGAGACGCATCACAGCGGCAAAGCGGACGTCCCAAGCGGCACTGCCCTGACAATAGCCAAGGCCATAATCGACGCCAGGGGCAAGGGAAGCATTGTGTGCGGCAGGCAAAGCATGCGCCAAAAGGACGAAGTGGGTATAAGCTCGCTGCGACTGGGCGGCGTAGTGGGCAGACACGAAGTCCGTTTCGATACGGGATATCAGACTATTACGCTTGTGCACGAGGCGGCTGGGCGCACACTTTACACACGCGGCGCCATAAACGCCATGCGCTTTCTTGTAGGCGTAAAGGAGCCGAGGATTTACGGCATGGAAGATCTGATAGCCGCAAAAAAATATGATTGAACAGACAATCGTTCATAATATGATGTCTCGCTTTGCGCACGTTTGTTCAGAATGACTTATTGAAGCGAAAAAAAATATGCGGCAGGGTGACCCCACATATGAAAAAAGCGTCATTTTTATGACGCTTTTTTCATATGTGGTAGTTGTGAGTGGACTCGTAGCGCGCTATGCGCGCGTAATAGCGGAACGGGGTGAGTTTACTCACGGGAGTGGAGCGTCAGCACCGAGAGGTGGTTCGCACGCCATAGGTGGGGCAAGTGTCCGCACTTGCCAAGACCGCCACAACAAAAAACCTCGCTTCCGCGAGGTTTTGGTAGTTGTGAGTGGACTCGAACCACCGACCCCCACCTTATCAG
>CANREO010000001.1 GCA_947629635.1 uncultured Clostridia bacterium | reverse complement strand
GCGAAGGCATCTTCAGCGCCCCGAGTATGTCCGTCTCGCCGCCCTTGAGCACGCTGTTGAGGTCAAGATCGAGCATCGGGATATAACCCGTGCTTGTGCCTTCCTCTCTGAAACTCAGATCGGTATCGCCCCAGAACTCCTCACTGTTAAAGCTCTTGGAAATCGTAGGCACGTTCATGTCGAGCGCGATATAGAATGCGTCGCTCAAGCGTACGTTCAGCCCAAGCTTTGTCCTTCCGCCCGTCGCGTCCAGCATAAGCAGTATGTCGCCCAGGTCGGGGATGAGGTTTTTCGGCTCCTGACCGCGCACTTGAAGTATCTTCTTGTATATCACATTGATGAGGTCCGCGTTGAACTGAAGCAGTATCTTGCGCGGATTGACAAACAGCATGAAGTATGCATAGTCCTTCATCAATTTTTCAACCGTCTCGTGCACGTCTTTGCCGTCCGCTATCCTGGCGTCGCTACTCGCGTCCTCGGCGCTTGACGATGACAACAGCTTGCCCAGCTTGTCCTTCAGCAATCCTTCGATATTGAGGTTTGTTATTGCAATCTTTGCGGACTTGTCAAGCAAGCCGCCGAGGTCGATGTAAAGCGAAGTGCCCTTATCTTCGGTCTTGTCTAGATACACGCCCAAAAGCACCGACGTGTCGTTGCCATCAGGGTTGTGCTTGATAAGTTCTATCTTCGCGTCTATGTCCCAAGTCGCCAAATTGAAGTGCAACTTGAGGTCGAGAGTGAGGAAGGCTCCGTCGTCTTTGCCCACTTTGTTGACTATGTTGAGGCGCAATACGCTGCCGTTGAGGTCGCTGTTGGGGGCAAGCAATCCCAGCAACAGATCCAGCACTTCGCTCAGGTCGATGACGTTGTCGTCGCCGGCTCCGCCCGCGCCGTACAGCGAGACGTCTATGGACATCTCCAGCGTAGCTTCCAGATCGTCCGCCTTCACGTACGGGTCTTTCATCTCCGCTCCGCTCTGGTCATGCACGCGCGCACCCTTCGCGTCAATAAGATATCCTTGCTCGTCCGCGCCTACAGCGTCCTTGTGGATGAGAGCGTACATATCCTTGTCCGTCACGGTGAAGTCGCGGTTGATCGCCGCATGCAGGTCGCTCACCTGCGCGCCGAAGCCAAACTCGCCCAGTTTCATGTACTGACCGCTGCCGCCCTCGTTTTTGTCGAAGCCGTTTGTATCTTTGTTATAGTCGTACGTGTCGCCTTGCCAATCGGGATAAGCATAGCTGATAAGCGCATAGTCGTCGGTCATCACCAGCACGTAATGCTCCTTGTCGCATCTCGAGCCGTCGTTGCAAAGCACATATTGTCCATCTTCGTGATGGAAGCGCTCGCCGTCCCAATCTCTGTGCTGACCGCTTCCGACAAAATAGTTGCCCGTCGCGCCGTACATGGAGTTGTATTCTCCGACTTCCAGGTAGTACATTCCGCCTGCCTTGAGGCCGATGTTGAGGTTGATCGACGGCGATTCGCCGTACAGATTGATCGTGATGCCGCTCGTATCGTTGCCGTTTGAAGTATACAACTTGGGCATAAACTCTATGATGCCCTGTATCACTTCGTTTTCGGACTCCGACAACATCTCGATGAGGTCGCCGATAAGCGTCTCGCCAAGGCCCACCGTCAAGAAGTCGTTTGCCACAAACAATCTGCCCAAAAGCACATTGATGACCTGCCAAATGTTAGACGGAACAATGCCGTAATCGTTGAGTTCGTCGTCGAAAGCCGCCGCGACGCTCGCGTCCGATGACACTTGCGACGAGCTGCCGATCAAGCTGCTCAGCGACAGGCCGTCTATCGCTATGTATGACAGGAAGTCGCCAAATCCGGCAACCTTTGTGAAGTTGGACAGATCTATGCGCAAATACAGCTTGCCGTCCCTTATCTGCCCAAGCACGTAGGACGTCGCCGTATCGTCGTGCAGACCCGTGGCGTAACTAAACTTCACGTACAGGCCCAAGCCGTTTATTGCGTCCAGCAGACCGCCCTGCTTGTTGATGATGTAGTTGACAAGAGGCGCAAGAGGCAGATACACGCGAAGCTCCGCGTCGAGGTTCAGCTCGTTGTTCATCGGGCTGTTCTCCTCAAGCGATGCAATGAGGAAGTACAGATATTCCGCAATGCTGTCGTCGCCGACAAACCTGGTCATCTGATACGTCCAATTGATGATATCCGACATCTTGATGTTCAGCGACAGTCTCGCGCCCGCTTCAACGGACTTGAGGTCGCCAAGCAACTCATTAATGTCGATCTTCTTGCCGTCAAGCAGATCTTTGAAGTTGAGCGAGATCGCCTTGCTGTAGTTTGTAAAGTCGCTTACAAGCTTGTATGCCGTGACGTCGGGCGTCACCATATCCGCGTCGTACAGCGAGGTGTAGCCCTTGTCGCCTATGCCGACTATCGTCGTATTGTCGTCGGACAATACAAAGTCTACGGGCAAATACTTCTTGCCGCCCACTTCGACCGCCTTCGCAAGCCATGCTTCCTTAAATGTCGCAAGCCCACCCGTCAGCACGCTGTCGATGTCGTCTGCAAGGATATATTGCAAGTTGCCCTCGCCGGTAAAGCCTTCGAGAGTTGCCTTTTCAAGCTCGACGTACTCTTGATTTCTGATTGCGTACACCCAACCCGTGAAGTCCTTGAACGCTTCCTTGTTGTATATGTCTCTGAACTTGCTGCTGCCAAGCGTGGGCAGGAGATAATCTACCGTCCTGTATTCGCCTTGATGCAATGTGTAGACGTCGTCGCCATATTCGTCGTACGGCGAGCCGAGACCGTATCTGAAGCCGACTATCGGCTTCATTTCTCCTTCCGCCTTGCTGTAGCGCGCCGTCGGCCCGTTGTACGGGGCATACTTCTGCCCTTCGTATCCCTCCGTCGCGTCCACTATGACGCCGCTTTCGTCAAGCATATACGAGCCGTCTTCCGCAGCGACATACTCCTTGCCTTCCGCGTCCTTGTACAGCCTCACGTACTCCTTATCCGTTCCGTTCTTGCCATAGTTGCCGTCTTTGTCGCTATAGAAGTTTGCAAAGTAGAAGACATGATCCTCGGGCCTCTGCTCCGCGTTGACTTTGGACGCGAGCCCAAACGTGATCCTGGACGAATCCTTGTCGCCGTTTAAGCCCTCCAACGTCATGCTGACGTCAAGCATGGGTCTGTCGCCGTCCTCGTTGAACAGCAACGCGCCCACCGTCAGATCATAGGGGTTGAGATCGAGTTTTGCATATATCTTCAAGTTGGGGATGAGATCGCCCAAAGTCGATTCCGGCGACAGCTCTCCGATGAGCGCCTTGATAAAGCCGCTCGTCATGTTGACGGCTATCGCGTTTGTAAATATGTTGACATACAGGCTTACGGCAGATGACGATTGTTGTACGTTCATGCCGTCCGCCGCCATCATCGCTTCACTCTGCGCTTCCGTGTCGCCGAATTGACCGTTTATCACGTCCTCGAGCGTGTAATCGCTGAGGTCTATCATTATCTTGGCGTCCGAGCCGAGCAGCCACTCGAGGTCGACGTACAACCCGGCCTCGCCCGTGTTGCGGTCATGGCTGTAGTAGATGCCGAACAAGTGCGTAAGCGAACCGTCAAGCAACTCGTTCTCTGCGTAGTTATTTCTCGTGTCGGGATCGATAAACGTGCCGTCCTCCAGCATATCGTTCTGTTCGCCCCAACCGTCGATCGCTACGTCGAGGTCGCGGATTATCAACTTCGCCGGCACGAGCGAGATCTCAAACGTGAGGTTGAGCCTTAATGACAAATAGATGTTCAACGTCATGTTGTCCGACACCTGGAATCTGCCCTTGAGATTGCCCAGTATGCCGCCGAGCACGTCGCTCAACGCCTCGTCTATGCCGTACTCGGGACCGAGTGAAGAGTTGACCCACACGTACAAATTGCCGCCGTCGCGCAACGCTTCGAAGTCGTCCGTGTCCGAAAGCGCGACATAGTTGCCTTGGAATATCTTATATGCGATCCCTTTCAGTTGCTCTTTCGTAAATTCCGTTACGTGCTCTTCGGGATGCAAACTGTTGTAAAGTGCCAGATAATCCGCATATGCAAAGTATATCTTGCCGGAGTTTATCGAAATGTGCGCACGCAGATCCAGCGACAGATAGTACAACTCGTTTACGGGCACGTACTCTTTGTATGCATAATCATCATACAGCGGATCGCCGAAATCGGGCGCTTGCACGCCGCTGTCCTGTTGCACGCGAACGTAGTATTCGTCGGGGCCGTACTCCGATCCGTCCGCTTTCTTCTCTTCGGGCGCGAGCAACCTCTTGTAGACGCTGTCGTATCTGTTGTGCTTGTAAATGTAAGCCCTTTGCAACAACTCGTAACCCGAGCCTACGTAGACATAATATTCTTTGCCGTTTTCCTCGATCTCCTTGAGTATATCCGGGAACGGATCTCCGTCTTTCACTGCGAGCTCGTATTTGCCCTCGTTATATACGCTCAAGGTAGTTTTGTCTATCGGATAATAGTTGTTTCTGTTCTTATAGAAGCGCGGATTCTTCTCATATTCGTCGCTGCTGAACGCGCCTTCTCTATAATAGTCGGCCACCCACGCGTCAAGCGTAGTCTTGTCCTCGTTGTTGTAGAAGTCCTGCGCCATATCGACATAGCGCACGCCGTCGGGGATCTCGCCTATCTGCTCTGCCGCTTCAGTGCCTGTCAGATACTTGAATTCGACCACTTCGAACTGTGGGAATTGCAAGTCGAGCTTAAGCGAATAATCCCACAGGAATACCTGCAAACTCAAAAGCGGATTTTCCGTGGTAAGCCTCTTGGAGTAGGACAATTCGGGGTTGGTCGGGGTATAAATCGTGCCGTTTACTTCGACGTTCTTTGTGTCGTCGCTTATCTTATCCGTGACAGTGTACAATTTGGGCAATGACACGCTGAATTGCGCAAGCCTGTCGTCAGCCTCGGCGTTTGCAAGCTGCACTTTGTTTGCTGTCGAATACAACACGAAATTGTTTGTCGGCGCTTTGGTCGTCGGATCGAGCAACCTTATATATGTGGGCACACTTACGACGTCGTAATACGCCTTTTTGCCTTCGTTGACAAGTTCGTCATAGGCAGCGCGCTCCGCCGTGCCCATCTCGTTCTTATGAACGAATGCGCCGTTATCGTCGATATAGTACAAGCCGTTTTCGCTGGAATCCGCCTTGCCCTTATACTCTTTGAGTTGGAATCTGTACTTGGAGCTACCAAGCAGATCTTCTATCTCCGCTCTGTATCTCGCCTGTTCCTCTTCCGTGGGAGATGCCATCCACAGCAATGACATACTGTTGATGAGGTCGTCTACCTTTTCATAGTTGTGCATCGTCCTATCGAAGTACAGCGCAAGGTTGGAGTAGTTTGTAAACAGATCCTCATCGAATGTTATGGCGCTGTCCTCGCCGAGCAACAGCGTGAGCAATTGATTGATGTAATTGGGTTGCACAAGCAGTTTGACGTATGCGGATGTTATCCTCACCCCATACACAAAGCTTCTTATATAACCCGTTATCGTATCGTCCTTGATAAGTGGGAAGATCGAGTCCTGTCCCTCCGCTTCGCCCTCGGCGATCATTGCCTCGGATGAGCCGCTTGTGGACAAATTGCTGACGATCAAATCCTCTATCATGTAGCTTGGCACATTGATGCTGGGGATGTTGAAATAGCTCAGATCCACATACAGGCCGCCGCCTACGCGCTTATAGTTGCCGTTGGGGTTCTTGTAGCAATAACTCGGATCATAAGAATATCTGACGCCCGTAAACGAGGTGTCTTTTCCTATAAGCTCGTATTTTCCGTCCAAATAGTAGAAGTTGCCGTACGAAGCTTGATAATAATGGTCATATCTGTCCTCGGGCGCAATATAGTTGTCGCCGTCCGGGTCGATATCCTCTTCCGTCAACTTTTCGAATTTACCGCCCACAAGATACAGGCCGAGCATGTCGTGATAGTCTGAATCATTGCCGCCCTTCGTCTGCAAAACTATTTTCAGGTTGACAAAGCCGAGAAGATCCGAAAGCACTCTGCCCAGATCCAATGTGTTGAAGTTTTTGATCAACTCCGAAATCAGATTGAAAATGTATGTGATGTCCAGTTCGCCGTTGGGGTTATCGATATTGAATAGGTTCGTACGCGCATAGTTGATCAGCGCCATGCTCAAAATTTCCGCCTCTACGCTCAAGCGCAAATTGCGGATGACGTCGCCGCCGTTGTCCGCCTGCGCAATGAGCATAAGCAGATTTTCTGTAGGCAAGCCGGGCAGGAAAGCCGTAAGCACTGCGCTGAGGTCGATGTCGCTGCCGTTTTTGAACATAGCCGTCAGATCGAGCGTATCCTTGATGACAATGTGGTCAAGGTTGTCAAACGCCGTGTATTCCGCAATTTCCTCGCCGCTGAGCACCGCAGAACGTGAATTTGTAAACTCTAGGTTGAGGTTGTGCAAGGCAAGCGTCAGATCCATATTCATATCGTAAGATCCGCCGTCTCCCACAAACGACTTATTGGCGATCGCGCCCGGAGCGTATAGATATATCTTGTCGCCCTCTTCGAGCTTGAAAGTCTTTCCGGCAAGTTCCATGCCGTTGCCTGCGGCATTGTCAACCATTTCCACAAGGCACAACTCGCCCTGCTCCAGCGCCACTCTGTATCGCGTGTAAAGCGTCATACCGTCCGTAATTTCGTCGGGTCTGATGGCACGCGCATATCCGCCGGCCTCGTTGATTGTGTAATAGCCGTCCTGCGAGGACAAATTGCCGTCGATATCCGTCGCCGTCTTTTCCGCCTTAAACACATAATATTGCGCCGTGTTGTAGCCGCTTGCAAGGCTGTTTTTGATCGCTTCCTCGTTGGCGCTGTCCTTGTCTTTCGTCGCCGCGGTGTAATAAGTATATCTGCCGCCTTCAAGGCCCAACGACGCCTTCAATTCGAGGTCGATATCCTTCTCGGTGCCGAGTTTGATTTGCAAATTGCCGTTTATCTCGTCATAGAACAGTTGCTTGAGGTCAAATCCGAGCAGATCTTCGGGGATATACTCAAGCACCGTGTCGAAGAACAGATCGCCCAACGCAATTGCCACCATATGCTTGTCAAACAGCACTGCAAGAGCCAGGTTTCTGTTTGTAAAGTCAACGTCGCCAGCCGCACCTGTGCTTGCGTCGGAATTTGACGCGTCGGCGGCTGCGATCATAGCGTCTCCGGCCATTTGCTCTGCGGCGTCTGCCCAGAACAATCCTCCTTCGAACAAGTCCGTATTGAACGCCTTATTCAACAAACCTGTTATGCTGAGGTCCGTAATTGCCATCTTGGGTATGTTGAACATGTTGGACAGGTCGAGATAGAGGTTGCTGTTGATATAGTACGCGCCTATCACAAGCGAATCATAACCCGTTTCGGTCACTTGAACCAGTTCGATCGAAAGCTCGGACTCGCCGAGATCATACATATCCAGCATGACGTGGGCGTCAAGTCTGAAGTGCGCCGAAGAGTATCCCTTCGTAGTTGTGGGCATCTCGACGTTTATGCCGGCAATATTGCCTACGATCGCACTCAAAATTTCGCCGAAGTCAAGCCTCCCTTCGGTAATGCCGAAGTCAAGTTCTACGGCGAAACTCAAATCGATAACGGTGTCATAGAAGGGATTGACAGGGATATCCTCGACAAGCTCTTTCTCTTCATCCGTCATATTCGTCGTATATTTGTGTTCGGCGCCATACTCGTCGATATATGAGTGCGCCTTTCCGTCGCGCAAGTAATCAGGCAACAGCTGCAATCCGCCGCCGAGTCCGACGCTCAGATTGCCAAGGCGCAAACCTAAGCTGAGGCAACCCACGCTGAGGTCCAACGCCAGTCTGAACTCGTCTGTCCTCGAATAGCTGTCTATAGTGCGATAATAATCGCCCTTGATATCTTTGACATAGCCTACGTTCAGCGTCTCGAGCCCGGTCACTTTGTAGTACGTGTCATTGTATTTGACATATGTATAGAAGCCGCCGAGCGCCTTTTCGTCATTGACAAACAACGTGGTTTGTACAAAATCGTCGTCCGTTTCGCCCTCGCTCAATTTTACGACTCCGTCCTCAACAACGGGCTTCTTATGATAGAGCGCATAGCTGTTGATAGGCAATCTCGCCGCGTCGTCTCCGTCGCCGAAGGACGCGTAATAGCTGGTCCTGCCGGATACGGATTTGCCGTTTGCTCCGAACAACACTTTGACAAAGGAATTGCCCTCGCGCACATAGTATGCCGTGCCGCCTTCCGCGTCGTATTTGTCCGCCGCCGTGTATGAGCCTTCAGCCTCCGTATACAGTTGAGTAAACGGCACTTGATAGAACTTGATCGTCCCGTTTACATTTGCCGCATAATAACTGTTCGCGACAAATTCAACTTGCCTGTATGTCTTGCCGTCGCGCACAAAATATGTCGCGCCGCCTTCCGCGCTGTAAGTTTCGGCATATTTATAATTATCGCCGTCCATTGTAAACAGCCTCGCGGAGGCTATATCGAAATACTCATAACCGCCGTCCGTCCTAACGGCATAATAGCCGTCGTTCGCAACGGGCAGATAGGTAGGATCTTTATAATATGTATATCTGTCGTTCCAATAGTTTGCGGAATCGTTTTCATCGAGGAATTTTGCCTTTTCCTCTTCGTTTGTCATATCTTCGATCTTTCTGAACACTTCTTTCCCGTGTTCTAAGCCCAGCGACAGTGACAAGACGTCAAATATCTCGTCGATGCTGCCAAGATCCGGCATAAGCGTAGAGAAAATATAAGATATGAGCGCGCGCGTCAGTTGCAACTGGAACACTTCGTCCGAATACACAAGCGCAATGATCGCGTTTCTGACAGCTGTGGCATAGTTTGTCGGATTATCGGCAGCCGCCATCGCTTGGCCTGTTGCGTCGTTGCCCGTGTTGTCTTTTTTCGTAAGTCCGTCGATAAGTCCCGCGACCTTTCTGGCAAAACTCATAAAGTCATCAATACGCGCGTACGTCTCGGCAGTCTCGACGACTCCGGTCATATCGAAGTACAGCGTATCGCCGGTGAGATACATGCCGCCCAGCACTTTGTCCGAGCCGTCGGAATATGTCACAAAATGACCGTCCTCGGACACTTCTATAAACTCCAATGCAAGCTCTACTCTGTCGAGATTGCTGTTTGCAAGGAAGTCGCTAAATGTGCCGCCGAAGAGCGCCTTTAAGTCTAACGAAGCGAGATCCACGTTGGCGGAGACCTTTAGACCTATGCCGCCGTTGAAGACGGATTTTGTCTGCAACTCTATAAGCATGTCGCCAAACAGATTGCTTACAAGTCCGCCGAGGTTGTAAGTCTCCACGCTTGACGAGTTGAGATATATCAGTCCGCCTACCGACAACGAAATATATTGGTCGGTGTATGTGGGCACGCCCTGCTTGTTATACAACGCCGCGTCGTTTGGTCCTATGCTTTCCTTTTCATGCTCGACAAAGCGTCTCTCGTCGCTGCCATTATAATCGGCTACTCGGACATAAATGTCTTGCTCTGCGTCATACGCAAACAGATTTGCTTCGTCTGCGCTCTCGTCCGCGGGCAAATATTCCACTATGCTGATCTTGTCACCGACAAATTTTGCATATTCGCGACGGTATCTCTGCTTGCCGGCAGCGACGACTTCTCCGTCGTTGATTGGACGGAACATTCCGACAGCCGTCACGTAATTGCCGTTTTCGTCGGGCTTAAAGACATAATACAAGCTACCGTCGCCGATCGGTTTTTCCGCACGTACGTAACTTTCGTTCTCATAGCCGTTTACGATATTGACAATATTTTCGATATAGGTCAAGAAGTCTATAAAATCAGCTCTTTCATCGGGATCGAGCAAAGACTCGTATTCCTCGCTATTTTCAAATCCGAGGTTCGCCGCAAGCCCCAAATCGAGTTTCAACGTAAACGGGGTCACCTCTCCGTCTTCGCTTTCGATCGGGTCGTTCTTATTGGCAAGTTCGACAAGCAATCCAAGCGACAACAAGCTGTCCATCGTTCCGCCGGGGCGCAGGAAGATGCCGCTGTTTTCGGTGAAATCAAGCATCTCCGATGTGAAATTCTGCCCTGTAAGGATGGTCAGCAGACTCTTGAACATATCCGGTTTGAAGAAGATGCTCAGCGCTTCGAGACCGCTTATATCCGTTGCGCTGATCAATATGTGTGATACGACCGCGTTCAACAAGGATACAAATGATGTAGACGTTTGATTGCCCGCCGCCATCTGAGCTTCCGACTGCGCTCCTCCCGTGACGGCTGTGAAGGCGTCTATCAAATCGAACAGGTTGAAGCTGATGCGCGGCAAGCCTACTCCGCTTGCGTCAACATAGACGATGCTTTCGATGAGATAGACGGAAATTTTTACGTCTTCATTCGGATCTTCATAGGTGAAGTCTAAGGTCAGACCCACTTCCATAGCGTCGACCAGGTTTTTGACGTCAACTGTTTTGTTTTTAATATTGTTACTTAATTTATTTATAAATTCTTTTATGCTGTTAATGTCGGTCAACGTCAATCCCAGCTTTTCGAGATCGAGCTTGACGACAAGGTCCAACTTGACGCCGTCGTCCATCATATCCGAAATCATGAAGTTGAGGCCGAGACGGCTGAGCGCTTCGCTCAACGGCAGTTTGGTTGTGGAGCCGATAAATTCGCCGCCCTCCGTGGACATATGCACCACCGGGATGAGGATCCCACCAAGCGCCTCTTTCACCGTGGGTATGTTGAGCAATGCTTCGATAGTATCGTCAAATGCAAACCCGTCGCGCACATAGCGGCCGTTGGGATCTTTGACAAATCTTCCGTCGGAAGCATTATATGAATATCTGTCCATCGGATCGTAGGCGTTCAACGCCTCGTTGTTGGACACATAGACATATGTGGCGCTTGCGCTGTAGTCAAGCACCAGACTCAAATTGAGTGTGATTATACTGAGGTCGTCATGTCTTTCGAAACGATCCTCGTAGACAACGTCGTCCGCTCTCGTTTGACTGTCTGCATCAAACTCGCCGGCCTTAACGAAGCTGCCGTCATCGAGTTTATAGTAATAGTCGCCCTTTGTCGGATCTTCGACGGTATAAGGCACTGCGTCTTTGACGGAAATGGCGTCATCTATCAGCTTATGTATCCTTCTGTACGCATCGTTGTCGGTGCCGGTGGCGACATTGACCGTGGAAATGTTCAAGCCGACGGCAAGCAGTTTGCTGTCAAGTTCGATACCTATCGCTATGCTCGGATTGAGCTGCAACTCCGCTTTGACGGATATGCCCAGATCTATCTTCTCAAGTATCTCTTCCACGGTATAGCCGAGATCCAGCGAATAGAATGTAACATTGCCGTCCGAGATGAGTGCCGGATCGACAAGCACGTAGCCGGCAGACGTTGCGATGTAAACTTGCTCTGCGCCTTCCTTGCTTTCGAGCGCTGTCGCCTTAACTTTGTTCACAAGATATGTTTTTACAAAAGCGCCTTCTACGCTCGGCTCGAATTTACCTGAAGAGTTCTTTTCGAATCTCTCGCTGTACGCGTCGTCATACACGTCGTCCGCACCTATCTCTACATATATCGAGTTGCCTCCCGTAAGTGCGGCTATAAGTCCGACCAGCACGTTTTGAGTGACAAGCAGTCCTATCCTGCCCGACTCGATGTTTAGCACGACGTTCATCACATCCTCTACCGTCATATCGGAGGATATTCCGCTTGCCGCCATCTGCGCCTCGCCTGAGCCCTGTCCCATGGAACTTTGCGCGCTGTTGAGCAAATTGCTTATGGAAGAGCAGATGAGATCCGCTATTTCGGTGCCCGTAATGTAGAATGCATGACTTGCGAGCTTGCCGAAGTCAATGTAAATGTTGGGCCCTTTGACGATGATGGCGAGCACATTTTCATTTGTCATCTTATTGACGAGCGAAAGTATGATCTCGGTGTTGTCGGGATCGCTCAACACAAGATTTGTGCCTACATTGAGGCTGAGGCTGTACTCTATCGTCTCGCTCAGTTCAATGCCGAGTTTGAGGCCGATATCCGCAACAAACAGGTCAAGATAATCCTCCAGACGTATCTCCTCGTCCTGCCCCTTCAATTGCAGATCCGCGTCGAGCTGCAGGTCTACGGAAATGTTGTCCATCTTCTCTATGCCCGTGTAGATCGACGGGTCGAAATCATCGGGCAATACGCCTGTATTCGTGCCGATATTGAAACTTATCTTGCTTATTTCTATGCCCAAATATATGGGATCTATCGCAAGTTGCAACTGCAAATTGTATTCCCATGCAAAGCTCAGATAGCTGTCGTCTGAGTTGAGTCGGATAAACTTTTCGGGGTTTATCTTCGCGCCCAAGATCATATTGAGCACTACCGCAACAAGGCCCTCGGCAATATTGACTTTAGCATAATTGCTGTCCATGCCCACGCTGCTTATAAACGATCCGAGCAAGCCGAATACGGTACCCAGCAATCCGTTGTTTGCGTCTGTAGACGAAGACGCTCTAGTCTCCGCGGCTGTCGCCGCTGCCGGTGCGTCGGTGCCGTTATCCTTTGACGGATTCATCAAAGATCCGATGAGTTTGGCAAGGTCAAGATTTGCAAACGAGAGGTGGAAGTCGTCTCTCAGGTCCAAATACAGTGTGCTGGCGCTGTAACCCAGACTGTCGCCGGTGTACACCAAATGTAAGCCCAAAATAATATTTTCCGCGCTTGCTTCCGCGATATTGGTATTGAATATCTCGATTGCGATGTCGGAGTGCGACAATATGTATTCGATGTCCGTCACCGCTGCCGTCGTAAACAACCTATCCTCGGCAAAATCGCCCATATTGTCCTGCGTCACCGAGACCTTGGCATAATTGCCGTCGGCAAGCAATACGTACGCGTCGCCCGTATATCCCACTTGAGTGACTTCCGTCAAACTTATTCCGCCGGAGATATATTCCTTAAGATATATCGTATCGAGATATGTCGTCCTCTCTTCCGCCGTAAGCTGCTTATAGTTGGTGCCTACAAGTTTGTATACTTCGCTGTATTTTGCAATATTTTGTCTGTCTATTTCCGTGAATATTGCGTTTTGCAACACATTTATCGCCGAATCGTTGTTGAGACGCAAATTCAGCGCAATGCGGAAACCGAGTTCCCTCTCCGCCGCAACGGGAGTGTTGAGTTGCAACATCAATTTATTGACGAATGAGTCGAGTCGCTCGTTTTCAATCGTCTTATCTATACCCGTAAGTACCGCCGCTATCCACGAGCCGATATCCCAAGTGTCGCTCTCTGTCGCGCCCATGGAAATGGTGCCTTCAAGCGAAGCATATATGGTGGGTATGGTCAGATCGCCGTATTGATTGAACAGCTGAATTTCGGTATAGTCATTCTTTTCGCCGTCGTTCAAATATTCTCTCAACGGACGTTCCGTCTCGCCGTCCATAACTTTCAACTGTTCAAGCGCGCCGCCGGCGGTGATATCGATTTTACTTGCGTACAACTCGAATTGCCCTATCGGCTCGTTGCTGGCGTTGTTGATCGCGGCATGCAGACGGAAAGGCTTATCGTCATGATTTTCCAGCTCATCCCATGCGACGTCAAGCCACGCCGTGATATTGGTCGCGTCAATGCCGGTCAACTCAAACAACGTCGTCACAAGACCTTGAGTCAACTCGACGTAAAGGTTGGATGAAGTGAGCAAAGCTACGATAGACAATGCAAGCTGACGCTTTGTGTTTTCATCCGACGCCGCGGCGTCGGCGACCATGGCCTCGGAACTTGCGCCTACGTCATAATTGAGCACCACCGTGCTGTCCTTTGTGAGCAAGCCGAGAATTATTCCAAATAGATCTATGTCCGCCGTGACCCTGTTAAATCCGAAATTGCTCAGATCCAAGTACAAAGCTTCACCCGTATAATAGATGCCGATCAATTTCTTCTCTTGCTCGCCGAACTTCTTTCCGACAAGTTCGAGAGAGAGTTCCGAATTGTTATTTCTCGTGACAATGGAGTTATCCCCCATGAGATAAGCCACAAGCGGAGACAGATCCAGTCTGCCCGCAAGCCTCAACTCATAGTTTATCTGCACTTCGCTGCCGAAATACAGCGTCGTGAGATTGTAATTTGCCTCGTGATAAACTCCGTCTTCATCGCAATAATAATACAAGCCGTAATAATCGCTCGGGACAGGGTGCTGCGGATCGGTCAACTCATAATAGTTTTCACCGGACTTCCAATGCGTGCCTATCATGCCGTATTCCATATCCGTGCTGCCTTCGTCGGCATTGAAATCCAAGCCCATGGTGAGATCCAGAGACAGATAAGGTTGGCGCAAGATCTCCGTATAAAGGGCTGTTTCTTCTTCCCTCAAATATGTTTTCTTTTCCTCATGCAATCCAACGCTCAAACCGCCTAGCGACACGTCCAAATCGACGTTGTCGCCCACTGCGAGGAATACGCCGAGGCTCAGATCGGGCAAACTGAGTCCGTTGGGGATGCCTATTCTGATGCCGCCTTCGAGATTTGTGCTGTCAAAGGAAATTTCCAATGATTCTGTGCCTATGGCCTTCAAAATATCGTCCAATACCGCTGTGGAGAATGCAAGCGACAATGCCTTGCTGCTTATTTCGATATTGTCGATCGCGTTGAGCAACACACCGACTATGTTTGCAAGGTTATCTTTGCCGTCCGTAGGCGTGGGTTCTTCCGCCACATAAGCCGTGTCCTCAGACGTAGGCTTAGCAAACTTATTTATGATATCGTTCAAATTTATCTTGATTTTTTGTACATTCAAGCAAAGCAAATGCGCGTCGACATACAGATCGCCGTTCTGCAGATATATCGAAAGCACGGGCGAATCGTCGGTCACTTTGCTTATGACCAACTTCGCGGAGGAATTCAGCAAAGATTCCACATTCGCGCCGCCCGACAAGTCGATTTGCGCGTCCACGTCGAGTTTCAAGCCGCCGTCTATGTTGCCGAGTTCGAGCAATATGTTGATAAGCAGCCCTTTGAAATTGTCGCCTATCGCCAAATCTTTGATGTCAATGCCCAAAGTGCCGAGCACGCCCTCGAGCGCTCTGACGTCGATTTCCAATCCGGCTGTCACGTCGATATGCAAAAGTTCCGTATTTATTTGTCCGTTCTGCATAATGGACAAATAATCGGTCGCTCTGCTGTTTCTTGTAGCAAATTTACTTCTGAAAGCGTTCTCATCGGTAATGGAGCCGAATTTCAATTGTCCGTCTATGCTGAGTCCCAACAGCTCCTCGGACGGATCGTCGCTTAACTTGAGGCTGATGTTCAAAGTCTTATTTTCGCCCACGCCGAGGTTGTTATACGTGATGGTGGGCTCGCCTACAATAGGTATTTCAAGCCCCGACAAATTGCCCGTGAACACAAGGCCGAAGATATAGTTGAGGATATCTTGAGTCAGCGTCACCTTGATCTGGCTGATATTGAAAATATTGCCGTCTTTGACAAGATCGATATTGTCAATTATCGCTTGTATAAGGCCGATTGTATCGCCTATTTGAGTGCCGTCGTCCGCCGTGATCGCGGAGTATTGCCTCACGATAGCGCCGCTTGCCAATCCTTCTTCATATTGGGCCTTGGCCTCGCCGCCCAAGCTGTTTATTGCTCCCAGGATCGCGTTGAAAGCCTTATCCGTAAGGTCGTCTACTATTTTGAAAATATCAAAGTTGGCGATCTTAAACTTGGTTCCGTCGGCGCCGGCGAGCCCCCCTGCCTCAAGGTAAAGGGCATTTTCGTCCGCCCTGTAATATGCGCCGAGCAAAACTCTGCCGTTGCTCTGAGTCAATTCGACCACTATCCTCGTCTCGCTCGGTTTTTGGGTGTTGATGAGCGCTTGGATATTGAGCGTAAGTTGAACTTTGCTCTGTTTTATATGCAACAGATCCTCTCTTGCAAGAGTGGCTTCGATGATTTCAAGAAGTTTTTCGCTCAGTTTGCTGTTTGTGATGAGTCCATTGAGGTAAGTGCCGAATGAATTTATGACATTTTGCGGCACTATCTGTCTTTCGGCGAGGTCGACGGTCAAACCTATAGATCCCTCGAATGAAAGAATGGAATAGCGAGTCGCAGTCTGTGCAACGTTGTAGAAATTCGAGCCGCTTGCTTCGGGACGGGCTTTAAGCATGCCCACCACGTCAAGCTCCGGCGCGCCGACGAATTGAGCTTTTGAGTAGCCGAGCTCTATGCCTACGTCGTTTTGGAATGCGCCGTATTTATCCAACAAAGTTTGGTTGTTGCCGGAATTGAAATTGAGGTCGATATCGGTCGAAATGCCGACAAGTTTATCGTTCAAACCGTCGTTTTGCAAATTCGCCTCTATGCAAAGCGCCATACCGGCGAGCGAGCCGAGTTTGCCCAAATCGAGACCGACGACGCTGTTTACCAATTGAATTATATTTTCGGGAATGACGCCGTCCAAAAGCGGAAGTATCCCGGCGATGAGGGAAAGATCGCAAGGAATAATGACCGTGCTGCTGCCGTTGCCGTTGTCAATGACGCGCGCTTTGGCGTTTGCCATAACGATGTTCAAAAGGATATCTTCAATCGTCAAATCGACAATATTGAGATGCAGGAGGGACTCGACCAGTCCTCCGAGATTGTATCCGAACAGATCTTCGAAGACAAGCTCCGATATGTTCAACTGTTGAAGCATATCGTCCAACTTATCCGCAAATGAGGTGAGATTGATATTTTCGGTGTAAAGAATATGTACGCCGGCGTCGCGCTTGAGTCCTCTCAGGTCCGCTACGATTTTGCCTTCGTAATAATATACTCCGACGAGCAATTTGCCCTCGCCCTGCGCCACCATATATGACAGTTCTTCGCTACCGACGCCCTCGATCTGGTCTTTTGCGAAACTTCTCAGTTCAAGCAACATCTCGCTGCTGTCGACGCTTTGGCTCGTCGGAGGCGTCGTGTCGAAATCACCGGCCACTCGCAATACGACTACGCTCTTGTAATCATCCTTGGCATAACCCAGCACAAAGGATGTGTCAAAGCGGATATATCTCGCGTCCTTGATCTCGGCGGAGCTTGCATAAGCGGCATCTTTTATCAGATTCCAAGCCTGCTGCGAAGAAATAAGCGTCCCCGAGTCAACGGTGGGCGGAGTGTTGCTTTCTCCCGGATTGGACAGATCGGGCAATTCTCCCGAAGGGTCTTCAATCGGGCCGCAAGCGGCAAGTACTACTGTGAGCAGCACCGCCAAGCAAAGCAACAGCACGACCGCAAATTTTGGCTTTCTCATAATTCCCTCCAAATCTGCGTATATGTGCTTACGCGCATATGCGTAGATTATTATACGCATCAATTATAAATCGCTATACCGTCTTTGTCAATACGCAAATGCCAACATCCAAAATCTTACTGAAATTTTAATAATTCCGAATTTTTCTTACTTTTTAATGGTTTTTCGGCATCTAACCGTATATTTTTTATTTAAAATTGCATCTCTGAATTAATCGATCCGCAAAATTTCGACTTTTATATAAAAATTTTGCCGTGCGATCGTTAAGCTAAATATTTTTAGGTTTCTATCATAAACCCGTTTCTCAAAACGTTTTTTGATCTCGACATAAACGACTTGCATATGCGCGCAGCCACGGCGCATGCTTGTTTTTGCAATATATGTGTTTTTTCTGTGCCGAAAACAGACATGCCGTTTTGCAAAATCGGATTGAGTTTAAGTTGTTTGACACTTAAACCGCTCCGTGATATACTCGCGGTATGAACGCAAAGTTGCCATATAGCTACGGAGAAATCCCCCTTCAGCTCCAAAGGCGATATCTTCATCAAAAATTTCAACGCATTTGGGAGCTTGATTTTCTGCGCGGAATTTGCGTCCTCCTCATGGTACTCGACCATCTCACCATGCTGATAGTTGTCTTCAGTTACGGTTGGTTCGGCAACAATTGGTATTATATGGGCAAAGGCGACGCTTTCAGCAGATTTTGCTACGAGTGGATGGGCAGCGAAGAGTGGGAAACAGCGCATAATGTCGTTCTTTTTGTATTTTTTTCGATCTCCGGCATATCCTGCACGCTTTCTCGCTCCAATTTGAAGCGCGGAGCCCAACTCGGGCTGATAGCCACCGTTTACAGCATAATCACGATTTTCGGAGAAGAAGTACTCGGCATAAGCGGAATAACCGTGATGTTCGGTGTGCTCAACTTCTTGGCGTTTTGTATCCTTTTGTACGCCCTTACAGAGTTTCTTTGCAGAGGCGACAGCCGAAGCATATCCGTATGCAGCGTGGGGATAATAGGCATTGTGCTCATTTTATATTTCTGCTACACGCCGCCGCCCACAACGCCTAAATTTTTCGGGATCGTGTTCCCGACCGAAGATTTTTACGGAAATCCGTCCCCATTTTACAGGCAGAACGAGTTTTCTCCCGGCGATCTGTTTACGATCATTCCTCATGCGGCGTACTACTTCGCCGGTGTGGCGATCGCGCCTTTCCTCTACGGCGACCGTCGTTCGTTGCTGCCGCGCCTGAACGGCAAATGGAATAAACCCGTTTGCTTTATCGGCAGACACGCCCTGATTATATATATACTCCACTTGGTCTTGCTGGCGGGTTTCCTTGCTCTCATCACATATGTATTCATCACCCCGGGCGAGCTTATGTTGTGAACTTCATTGCGCGCAAATCGGAGCTTAAAACGTCGAAAAAAGCATAATAAAACGCCGTATACGCAAACGCACCGACGATATATGTGCTTAAAACACAAAATATTGCATACTATTTGTCAACACGGTTGAAAAATATTTCGGAATGTGCTAAACTAAACGATATGGCAAGATCCGTGGACAAAAATCTCAAAAAGTTGCCACTCGGTGCGATCAAACCCACAGGTTGGTTGCTTGACGAGATGACGCTTATGGCAAACCTTCAACGCCGCCTCGGTGCTTTGCGCGGTCTTGTGCGCAACGGCGAGTGGGAGAGTTCGGAGGAGTTGCCTCGTTTTGTGCGCGGCATCACTCTTCTCGGAGCGGCGCTTGACGACAAGCATCTCCAAGACAAGGCGACCAGTTTTTTGCAAACCATATTGTCCAGCGCCAACGAGGGCGGCGATTTCGGTCCCAAAGGCCGTATGACATCCACGCCCAAGATAGAGGGCGTCAAGGCGTTGCTAACATATTACGAGGCCACCGGAAACGAAAAGATACTACCCTTCTTGAAGAGGTTTTTCAAAAATCAGTTCAACACCTTTTCGATGAAGCCGCTTTGGTATGATTCCAGAGCGCGCCTGCTCGAAGAGATACCTGCCATAGAGGCCGTATATCGCGAAACCGATCTGGAGTGGTTGCACGATCTCGGCGAAAAATTGCGCGACGCTTCAAACGATTGGTTTAGGTTGGCGGACAAATTTCCATATAAACGCGGCTACGCCAAATATGTATCTCCGGGCGCTTTGAAACGCATAAAAAAAATAGTGGAAACGTACGACGTTCTCTCCGCTCAGCCGTCAAAAAAGCTGAAGCCGCTCACTGCCGACTTCGTGCAAAAACAGTGGAAAAAACAGCTCCCGGCAATAGAGACGGACGGCGTAAACCTGGCTAAAGCGGCAAAATACGCCGCTACTTACGGCAGATTTATAGGCGACGATAACCTTAAAAATCTGTCCGTCAAATTGATAAACGCACTCAACAAATATCACGGGACCCCCATGGGCATGTTCGCATCCGATTTCCATTTGCGCGAAGGCGCTCCCACGGACGGCATAGATCTGCGAGCGTCCGTCGAAATGATAGAGTCGCTTGTGGAAGTTTTGCGCGAAACGGCGGATTACTCCCTCGCCGATATTTTGGAGCGCATAGTATTCAATGTAGTCCCGACCGCCTGCTTCGCGGATTGCACCGCAGTGCAAGACGTGACGCTGGTCAATCAAGTCGAGTCCTCCGCGACTCGCACGATGCCGCTATCGGAAAGCGAATATTCCAATGCATATCTCACAAAAAAGCTTTCGCGTGGGGCGATCTCGGCGCTCAGCGCTTTCCCCCTGTATATGCAAGCTGCATGTATGGTAAAGGACAACGAGCTGAACTTCCTCACCTACACTCCCTGCACGATGGATATGCTTGTGGACGGATGCAAATTGACGCTCAGCGAGCGCACGTCTTACCCGTTTAGAAATACCGTAGTGTTTAAGGTGGAACATACTTCGGGAGAGCCGCAGGTAAAAATCAACTTCCGAGTGCCCAAAAACACGACGATGCAACTCATCTCGGGCGGACAGGTCGTCGCGAGCGGCACAAAACAGATCTCCGTAAAGTGCACCCTGCGCACAGGCAGCACTTTCATGCTGAAGATGGACATCCCTCTCACCGTAGAGGAAGTCGGCAAAAACAGTTTCAGTCTCTATAAAGGCAATCTGTTGATGTCGCTGAAGATGCCATGCGATATAAAAATAAGCGAGGAAGACAGGCGAATTTATTATGTCAACTTTATAAAAAAATGGAATGTCGCGCCCATGTTGACAAGACGCGGCGCCGGCGGCAATCGCTCGCTTTATGAGGCGGAAACAACGTCCGTAAACGAGATATCGTCTACGCCGTTTTCCTTCGAAACTCCTCCGTTTGAGCTGCATATAAGATGCAAAAACGTGATAAATTGGGATTATGACGTCAACGGCTTCACTCAAATCCCCTCCAAGCCGGTCTTCTCGGAAGAAAGTTTGGAGAGAATATTCCTGCCTGTCGGATGCTCGCTGTTGCACATAACGCAATTCCCTAAATGTTTAAAGTAATGAGGTGTTTATGAAAACGCTTGAAAGAAAATATTCAAAATCGGAACGTATCGTTGCCAAGGCAAAATTTTCCTCCTGCGTCTATTTCAGGGAGGTCTTGCTCGCCGTCATTTTGGGAGCTGTCATAGGCGTACTTTGGGGCCTTAACGACAAAATCGAGGGCATATTTACAAAGCAACCCGAAGCGATTTATCTCACCGATAACGTGATGAGATGGGTCCTCCTCGGAGCGGCAATAATCGTTCTGTTGGCTTTGATCGCGGAAGCAATTTCGCTCAACTCCAAGGAGTTGATCGTCACAGAGGATAAGATCGTTTTCCGTGAGGGAGTTCTTTCCGTGAGAAATACGGTAATTCCTATATGCGAGATCCGCATTATCGAAACGGAACAATCGGGGCTTCAGCGCATACTCGGCATAGGCACGGTGACTATCATATCCGACGCGGAACAGCCCTACAACATCAAAGGCGTAAAATCCGCCGATCGATTGACGCGACGTATAATGAGACAAGTCGCCGACGTGAGACGCGAGAGCGAATCCAAGCGTATTCAACTGCAACTTGCAGGTCAGCCGAGACGCCGCAACGCAACTCGCTGAAAAAAAACATAAGGGCGCGAGACGCGCCCTTTAATTTTTTATTTTTCCTCAATTATCTTTCTTTGTTGTACTGCCTTTCGCGCAACTTCACAAACGTCCCTTTTTTTTGTTGCTTACCATCCACAAAGCTCTCTATGCTTACATTGTAGTTTTTATATCGGTATTTTCGCACCGTTTTAAGCGTGAACAGCGTAATCTTCAGCGCCAATTTGATAATGGCCACGATCAGTGTAAGCACCACGAAAAATATCTTTATGAAGCCCGAACCGTCGCTCTGTGCAACAGCTATGGCATCCGCAATCGCCAGGCCGATAAATGCAACATTTATAAACGCCTTGAAGATGCCCAGCGTTTTTTTATACACCTTAACCTGTTTTTTTGACCGCTTCGGATCGCGAAAAGCAAATAAAATAAGAACGACGAAAATGACGATGTAGAGCGCAAGCACCGCGATCAACACATAGCTCATCGTGCTGGTCACCCATTTTTTCGACACCAAAACGCAAGTGACGACGATCATATAAAGGGCGGACAGAATGGACCATATCAAACTTATCTTACTTATGAAAGAGGTTTTACGATCCTTTTCTTTGGAGCGATTTTTCTCAACGGAACTTTCTACCGCTTCCCTTTCCTCCGCGGGTTTTTCGTCAATATTGAATATCGGCTTTTTGCGCATACTGCCTTAAACCTCTCTTGCCGCGGCTCTCCTCAAAAAATCCTCCGAAAGTTTTACGTTTTCCTTAGCCGCGCCCTTTGTCCAGTTGAGCGGATAGCAATGATTGTCCATAAGCTTTGTCGAGTGATGCTCCTCCACGTGCACGCCGAGTTCTTGAAGTTTGGCGATGAGCTTAGGCCCCTGCCCTTTGCAAAAGATATCCTTTTCGGCATATGAGATAAAGGAAGTGGGAAAACTTGCGTCGACCAAATTTAACGGAGCAAGCACATCCTTATATTCATAACCGTCCAACTCTTTTATATGCACTCCGCTGAAATCATACAGTATCCTGTCTGTAAGTCTGAAAGGCATCTTTTGACTCAGCGCTTCGTTGAGATCATAAATACCGCAGTCGATCAACGCATAACGGAAACAAAGTTCCGTATGCACGCCAAACCTTTCTTGCAAGGCCGAATTTGTCGCGACGCATGACAGCATAACGGAAAAATAGCCGCCGGCGCTATCGCCCGAAACCATCATATTGTCCGTGTCCAGGTTATACTTTTGGGCATTATCCCCCACCCAATTGAGAGCGGAAACCAAATCTTTTATGCAAGCGGGAAATTTTTGCTTAGGACCTAGCGCATAGTTAACGTTGACAACAAAGTAGCCCTGATTCGCCGCCCATTTCGCCAGGCCCCTTCTATGATGTTTGTCGCCGGCTACGAAGCCGCCGCCGTGTATGTAGAAGAATACAGGGTATTTGCCGCCGTCTTGCTTCCTGATATAGCAAATATCCAACTTCTGAAGTTCGCCCTCGCCATAAGAAACATCCGTCTCCGTCTCGAAGTTGATGCCTTTGAAGCGGAGCGCCTTGTTTTTATTTTGACCGCGATCGAAAGCTTTATCGATAAATTTGAACAAAAATTGCGCAAGCGTCATAATATTAACCTCTATTCTTTTATTGCAACAATTTTAGCACACATAGAAGGCGACCGCAAGACTTTTGAATTATTTAAGTCGAACTCTCCTTCGCGCGCGAAGGCGATTCGAAAAACAAAATTTTAGTGTAAAAGCAAAATCGACAAATAAAAAGCGGTTTACACATCGGTAAACCGCAGGTTTTGTTTTTTGTTTGGATTTAATTCATTTTTCTATAGATATAAATGCATCCAAGTTTTTCTCTATAATATCGAAGTATTTGTTTAAAATTTCAACGTCCTTTTCCGTCCCGTGCGTGGTTGTGGTGAGGGTCATTTTGCCAAGTAAAGTCGTTACGCTCATGAGGAAGTAAGGTTTATATTTGACAGCGCCCGAAATGAAGCCGTCGATAAGTTTCATGCCGTCGAAAGTCAGCTTAGCATCGTCGAGCACACCCATATTGCTGACGGCGAGTCTGGGATTGTCATAGCCGAGTTTGATCGCGAACTCCGCAAGATGTTGCGGAAAGATAGTGAAGCCCAGATTAAGAAGCGGCAATGAATGCAACCCTATAAATTTGTCCTGCTTGAAATCATTCATAGAGGCGAGAACCTTTTTCAAAGTGTCGCTTATGTCGTCGCCGCGCTCGAGCGTACGGCACGCAAGCCATGCGGTGTGGTTGGTAAAACCTCCGTTTGCGCCGCCCTCGACGATGTGTTTGCGCAAGTCAATCGCGCAGGATACCGTGACGCTGTCGTCGGCCGCAAGCCCACAAAGCTCGTAGATCGTGCGAACAACTATTGTCATAATGGCGTCGTTTACTGTGACGCCAAGCTCTTTGGTCTTTGCTCGCAGTTCGGCAAATCTTTCCGCCGAAATGTCGCGGCGCACGATGCGATTGACATCTTCCTTGGAGCGCGGAGTCCACGGGAACGTCACCTTGTCTTTGCATTTCGCTATATTTTTATATAATCCGAGCGCCTCTTTCAGATCTTCGCCTTTAAACTTGGAATATACCTGTTTGAAAGATCTGTCGCCGGATTTTGTTTGCATTAAATTTTCTTCGCCTCTCAACAGATGATTATAATTGTCTATAAGCATCATGAGGAAGGTTTTGGCGTCGGAGCCGTCCATGCACATATGGTTTATACGTATGGCGATCACGCTCTTCACATCCTGCTCGAATACCGCGATTTTGAGTTGAACATTATTATGGAACGGAATTACCCCGGTCAAAAATTCGTCGGCGGCCGCGACGGCGTCATCGCACTCCGAGTAGCTGACTATATCCTCTATTTTGTACGGCTCATCTCTCCAATAAGGTCTGAATATCGTCATATGGAAACTGCTGTGTAAAATCGGCTCGGCGTCAACCATAAATTTGATCGCCTTCTCAAAGGCGACCCTGTCCAAGCGCCCCTCGTACACAAACTGCATATGCACCATTCTGTCGTAAAAATGTCTAAACAGAAATTGCATCCTATCCCACATTTGCGCTTTATATCTCTTTTTCATATCGTCAAAGGCATATGCCCTCTCCTTACAAATTTCACTATATAAACTTTTCAGTGCGCAAAAGGTTACAACTTTTATCTCTGCACACCCGTGCACGCAAATTTTTTATTGTGAATAGTATATAACATAAATCTCCGGTTGTAAACGGGTACATAAAAAATCGGAGGTTATCTATGTTTTTTAATTCTTGCTGCAATCGGGGCAACTCGCAAAATTTCCCCTATCCTAACTATCAAAGCGCAATAAATATGGGCAACGGCATGTCCGGCAATTTCGGCTATATAGGTTACAATCAGAACGGATGCGGATGCAACCGTCTAAATACAGCCTATATCCCCGGCCCACAAGGTCCGGTAGGTCCGCAGGGGCCGATGGGTCCTATCGGTCCGCAAGGAGCAGTCGGTCCTCAAGGCCCTCAAGGCGTTCCCGGCGCAACGGGACCTCAAGGCGCAACGGGCGCGACGGGACCTCAGGGTCCGGCCGGCGCAAACGGCGTTGACGGCGCGGCAGCCGGATTCGGCACTCCCACGGCGACCGCCACAACTCTTGCAAGCGGTTCCGCGGCAACTGCAACGGTGACGGCAACGGGACCCGACACCGCAAAAATATTCTCGTTTGAATTCGGCATTCCTCAAGGCGCAGTAGGGCCTACAGGTCCCGCCGGCGCAGACGGAGCCGCCGCAGGATTCGGCGAGCCCACCGCAACCATCGACGAGTTGGCCGTGGGTGCGGAACCGACGGTGACGGTCACTGCAAGCGGTCCCGCGACCGCACAGGTCTTCGACTTCGCTTTCGGGATCCCGGCACCAGTCACTACAGACTCGATGTATGCCGCAAACGGCACGCAGACGGTTGGCGCAACAAGTATAATCCCTCTTGTCGAAACCGCGTCTCCGACCGGCACAGGAGTCACCTTCGCCACAAATGAGATCACCGTGCCGGCAGGCACTTATCTGGTAAGCTACGGCGCGTCGGGCGTAAATGCAACCGGAAACAGCCTATCGGTTCAACTATACGCAGAAGGGGTGGGCGTAGACGGCGCAACGATCACCGACGAAGCCGGCGCAGATACTTTCGGAAACGTGAGCAAGACCGTACTTTATACAGCCGCAGTCTCAACGCCTCTGTCGATATACAACGCTACCGCACAGGCAGTGACGCTTTCGGACGCATATTTGACTGTAGTCAGAATTGCATGAATCAAGGCTCCGCGAAAGCGGAGCCTTACATATATAAACTCAATAAATGCATATTAAAATATAGAATTGGTTATTTAAAGCGTCAGTAGTGACAATATCTTCAAATCGAAGCGAAAAAGTCCAACATCGTTTTTATCCTTTGTTCGGCGCTCTGCCCCGTCACTTCGAAGATGAGAGACGGCGGAATAGTGTTGGTAAGCATGACCTTGTCGCCATGCTCCGCAATTGCTCTCATCAGCGGCTCGTTTGAAAATGCGTCCGCCTCATAAAAGTTCGCTACGGCTCCGTTTTTATTTATGACTATGCGCGAGACACCGTAGTTCGCGGCAAAATTTTTGAGCATGGCAATATTTATTAAATTTTCAAGCGGAACATCCACGGGTCCGTAGACCTCGGCAAGTTCTTTTAACAAATTGCTTCTTGAAGTTTCGCCCGAGACCGACGCAATTTGCTTGTATACCCTGAGTTTGTCGCGCATGCTGACATAACCTTCTCTGATGTACGCGGCGGCATCTACTTTCATCTCGACATCCCTCACGGGCTTGCCGGCGACGCCGGTCTTTATTTCTTGCACCGCCTCTTCGAGCAATTCTAGATACATCTCGTAACCCACTTTTTCTATATGTCCGCTCTGCTCTGCGCCAAGCAATGTCCCGGCGCCTCTTATAGAGAGGTCCGACAGCGCCACTCGAAAGCCGCTGCCTATTTCCGTATTATCAAGGAGAGTTTTGAGACGTTTATCCGCCGTAGTGCTGAGTATTCCGTTTTCGGGGACGGTAAAGTAAGCGTGGGCAAGAGTGCCCCTTCTGCCTACGCGCCCCCTCAACTGATAAAGTTGCGACAATCCGAATCTTTCGCTGTCAATGACTATAAGCGTATTTGCGTCGGGCAAATCTATGCCATTTTCTATTATCGTCGTTGACACCAAAACATCGTATTTTTTAGCATAGAAATCGCCTATGCGCCTCTCGAGAATATGCGACGGCAATTGTCCGTGCGCAGTCACGATCTTCGCCTGCGGACATAGAGTTCGAAGCCTCTCGGCGAAGTTGTCCAACCTTTGAATATCGTTTATAAGCACAAGAGTCTGTCCGCCCCTGGACAACTCCCTGTTGACTGCGTCCTCGCAGAGCGCGTCGCTATACACTATTACATAGGTCTGCACGGGGAGTCTCCCCTCCGGCGGCGTTTCCAGCATAGATATATCTCTTATACCCGAAAGAGACATATTCAGCGTCCGCGGAATGGGCGTCGCGGACAGCGTAAGCACATTTACGAGTGGATATTTCTCTTTGAGTTTTTCCTTATGTTCAACTCCGAAGCGCTGCTCCTCGTCAAGCACCAAAAGTCCCAGATCTTTGAATTCCACCTTATCGCCGAGCACTTTGTGGGTCGCGACCGCCATATGTACGCTGCCCTCCTTAAGCCCGGCAATCAACTCGGAATTTTCCTTAGCAGACTGAAGCCTTGTCAGCAGACCGCACTTTATGCCGAACGGCTTGAGACGACGTTGCAGATTTTCGAAATGTTGTTTTGCAAGTATTGTCGTAGGCGCAAGCAAAACCGCCTGTTTATTGTCCAATACCGTTTTAAACATGGCGCGAAACGCCACTTCCGTCTTGCCGAAGCCCACGTCGCCGACGAGCAGCCTGTCCATTATTCTGCCCTGTTCCATATCGCGCTTGACGTCATCTATGGCCTTCAGCTGATCCGCCGTTTCCTCATATTCGAACGCGTCTTCGAACTCTTTTTGCCACACAGTATCTTCGCTATACTTAAATCCGCTCTGTTTTTCGCGCTTGGCGTACAAATCTATCAAATTTACGGCGAGTTTGCGCACGGAGGCGCGAACTTTTTCCTTCTCGCGCTCAAACTCTTTGCCGCCGAGTTTGTTGAGCGCAGGATGCTCTTCACCGACAAACTTTTGCAAATTGCTCATTTGATCGGTGGCTACGTAAAGCGTATCGCCGTCACGATATTTCAGCACGATATATTCTCTGTCAAAATCGCCCGTACGCATGATGACGGTGCCTTCGCAAAGCCCCACGCCATGCACGCGATGCACAACGTAGTCCCCGGCCTTGGGAGCGGTGAATTTTTTGTCGTTCAGCCCCGAGCCGACGCTCTTAGCATGTTGTTTGCCTATACACTCGGCCGTGCCTATAAGCACAAGTTTTGCGGAAGGATATATGACGCCCGTTTCTATTTTTAACGGAGTCACCGTCACGCCGTCGATGCAGTCGCCGTCCTCGCTGTATTGAGCATAGACGTCGTTTTGTCGCAAACTTTCCGCAATACCCATGGCACGCTCTTTGGAACCGCATGCGAAAATGATTCGCATGCCGTTTGCGAGAAATGTCTTCAGATCCACGAATATGCTCTGAGGATCGAGATAATACTTGGATACCGGTTTACATATCGGTTCGACCGTATATTTCGGTTCGAAAATTGGATTTCCCAAACTCAATGAAGAAAAACTGAATTTGCGTACGCCGAGCAACTGTCTGCTAAGTTCGTTCAAAGATATGCACGCGTCGGCATGCATTGGCAATATTTCGCTTGCGTCGAGCAAAGATCTCACTCTCCCGTCAAACTCTCTTTTCAGAATATTCAACTTTTCCCAAACTACTTTCGGTTCGTCAAATACGACAATAAAAGGTTCGCCGTCTTTCAGAAATTCCAATATGGTCTGCGTACAAGAGGCTATAAACGGCGTCACCCATACGTTGGAAGCGTCTATCGCGCCCACGGAAAGTTCACTCTTACATTCGGGCGCATGTTTGGCGTTTATATGCATGCCAATTGCTTCGTTTGCCTCTTCGAAGCCTTTTTCGTCGAGCAAAATGTCGCTCATCGGCGCGAGTAAAATATCGTTTATCTCACCGATAGGCATCATAGAGTCGATGTCTATGATTTTGATATTCTCTATCAACTCATCGAAAAAATTTATTCTGTAAACTCGTTTATCGGGAGAATAAATGTCCAATATGTCGCCGCGAAGAGCAAAATCACCGATTTCCGCGACCATGTCTTGCCTTATATATCCGGCCGAAACCAGTTTTTTCGAAAGATCGGACGGCGCTATGACATCTTCTTTTTTAAGCCTTACGGAAAATCTTGCCACGAGTCTCCTTGACGGAAAACGCTGCAAAAGGCTGTCCGCGCTTGTCACTATGACTTCCGCTTCGTTTGCCGCGGCAAGCGCAAGCGTCTGCGCTCTCTCGTGCATCGTAGAGCGCGAGAAGATCTTGTGCGCCATAAGCATGTCGTCTCTATGCGGCAAAACACTCGCTTTGACTCCCCATCCCTCCAGCTTTCTGACGAGGCTGCGCGCCGCAAGCGGATCGGCCGTGACCACAAGCCGCCTGCATGGCAGTTGTGCGAGAATATGGTCTTTGGCGCCTTCCGTCACGCGCAAAACGCTTACGGCCGACAGACGAGCGTCAGTAGGCTTTTTTTGCGACAGGCCGTCCAAATAGGACAGTTTCTCGCCCAAATTTTTCAATTTCAAAGATTCGGGGGTTTTCACCGATCAATCCCTGTTTACTCTTTCTTGTACTCTTGCAAAATCTTTGCCCTCTGCAAGTTCTTTAAGCGCGTCGCTTGCGGCGTCGATAGTTTTTTCAAGTTCGGGTCTCAAATCGAATTCGACCTTGGACAATACAAAGTCGATCAAAGCAATGCGCCCCTCTTCGAGTTCGGGAGTGCAAGAGCCTATGCGCAACCTGCCGAATTGCCGAGTGCCCAACTTCGCAACGATGTCGCGCATGCCGTTGTGCGTACCGGCGCTGCCCTCTTTGCGCATACGCAATTTTCCGAAATGCAGGTCAACGTCGTCGTAACATACGATAAGCTCACTCGTCGGATCGATGGAAAGCTTTTTTACAAGCGCCGCGACCGCAACGCCACTTGCGTTCATAAAAGTCTGCGGTTTGGCAAGCGTAAAAGTCTTCCCCTTTGCGATTCGCGCATCGCACATCTCCGACGTAAATCTTACGCCCAACTTTTTTGCCAAAGCGTCAATCGCCATAAAGCCGAGATTGTGATATGTATTTTTGTACTTCATGCCCGGATTGCCCAAGCCGACTATGAGTATCATACTCACTCCTTGAGGCGTTCGCCGCCTTTTATTTTCGTATCCTGTCGCACTCGCCCTATCGTAAAGGACCCGTCCGCGACGTCCTTTGTGACGGTGGTGCCTGCCGCAATAAAAGCGTCCGCGCCCACTTTCAGCGGCGCGATAAGATTGCTGTTGGCGCCTATAAAGCAGCCTCTTCCTACCTCCGTACGGTGCTTAAAATGCCCGTCATAATTGCAGAATACAGTGCCGCAACCTACGTTTGTTCCCTCGCCTACGGTAGCGTCGCCGATATACGCCAAATGCGCCGCCTTGACGCCTCTTCCGAGCTCGGACGCTTTTATTTCCACAAAGTCGCCCACGCGGCAGCCTTCGCCGACAGTCGCCTCTCTCAAGCGCGCAAATGGCCCTACCGTAGCGTGCGAGCCGATCGTAGAACTCACTATGTACGACATCTCAACGGTCGCGCCCTCTCCCACGAAGCCGTCGATTATCGTAGAGGCGCTCACAGTCGCTCCTCGCGCCACCGAAGTGTTGCCTTCCAACCTGCAAAAAGGCATAATTGTAGACCCCGATTCTAGGCTCACCGTATCGTCTACGAAGCAAGTGGAGATGTCGATGATATTTACGCCTCGCCGTAAATGAGCGCGCAATATCTTCTGTCTCAAAAGATTATACACCATATTGTAGGATTTTGCATCAGATATCTTCAAAAAAGCGTCGTCCTCCGCAAATATCCCTTCCGATGGCGCGTTACCTATTGAAATGTATGCTTCGCCTTGTCTGCCAAGCTCTATCCTCTTTATGCGTCTCATGCGCATCAGGCCGACGTATCTCATGACGTCGTCATAACTTATAAGCGGCATATCCAACGTCAGCACGGCGCAAATTTCGTCATTTTTGACATCTCCCATGCCGACACCGTCACGCCCCTCGAACTCTCGCGTCACAAAATCGCGTACCCTTCTGCCCAACAACATTTGTTGCGAGCAATTTGTTTCCATAAAAGACACGTATAAATTTTCCATACCTACACTATATTCCATAACACACACCGTTTTGCAAAAAATTATGACATAAAAATTTGGATCGGGCCGTTTTCGGATGTTATATTGAAATCGACAGGGGGCGCCGTACATCTCGCGTGGGCAATAACTTATCGGGAGAATGTTATGGACAATAATAAGAAAAAGAAAATAGTTGCAATAGTGCTTTCCACAATCATATCGCTTGCAGTGTCTATAGTAGCGTGTATTTTTGAAATACCTCCTAAAGAACTTGGATATAGCACAGGCACCGAAACGGGCGTAACGCAGCAAGCCGTTATTTGAGCAAGCAAAAACCTTTACCCTGAGTACTTTTTCATACCCGGGATGACTCGCAAAAGGCGCCCCCTCGTTCGATTCGCGACGTCTTGATAAAACATATATCTCAGTTTTAGAAAAGACTGCCACGAGCAGTCTTTGTTTTCAATATAGATGTTAATACGTATTTTTTGTGGATTTAAACATCGTTTTCTGTTGTTGTCTTGCTCTTCTCAAGTTTCTTTTGCGATCTCTTATTCTCAAAAAATTCGGTCAATATCTTGCCGCATTCTTCTTCAAGATGTCCGCCGCTTACATTTATGTTGTGATTGAACAGATCCGTCTTCATCACATCTATTTTGGATCCGCAACCTCCGCCCTTTTTATCATACGCGCCGAAATACAGCGATTTTATCCTTGCGTTTATCATTGCTCCGGCACACATGGGGCAGGGCTCCAACGTGACGTACATCTCGCAATTTTCAAGCCACCAATGGCCCAGCGCTGCGGAGGCGGCGTCAATAGCAATAAGTTCCGCATGACAAAGGGCGTTGTTTTTACTTTCCTTCCTGTTGCCGGCCCTGCTTACTATCTTTCCGTCCTTCACGATGACAGCCCCTACGGGCACTTCGTCCAACGACGCGCACAGCCTTGCCTCATTAAGCGCTTCTCTCATAAACTCTTCGCGATACATTGTCACCTCATTTATGATACGGCGCGCCGACATTTATGCTCAGCGCCCTATATATCTGTTCTGCAAGCATCACTCTGAAGAGTTGATGCGGAAAAGTCGCTTTGCCGAATGATATCACTGCGTCCGCACTCTCCCTTGCCTCGTCAGACAGCCCGTGTGAACCGCCTATAAGAAAGGAAAACTCGGATATGCCCTCCGTACATTTTGTCGAAATAAGCGCCGCAAATTCCTCGCTTGACAAGGCCTTGCCTCGCATATCCATAGCCAATGTATAGCCTGTCGCATGTCGCGTCAATTCTTTACTTTCGAGCCGCCGTTGCTCCGCAGGGGATTTTGACGGCGGAGCCTCCTCAAGTTCCGTAACTCTGACATCGGCATATCTCGAACAGCGTTTCAAATATTCGACAATAGCGTCGAAAAAATATTTTTCCTTTATTTTTCCTATGGCTATAATGTTTATTTTCATCTTATCATCCCCCACGCAAAAGAAAATGCCGCGCACGCCAAACCCAATGCTACAGTAAGCCAAAACGGAATATCCTTATATAATGGCATCGTCCCTTCGGGCGAAAAAAACGGCTCGGGCGCAAGTCTGCCGCATTTTACGGCGCGACGGCGCATCATAAGCAAAAAAACCACTAAAAGACAGGCGCAAACGACAAAGGCTACAATAGATACTATTATCCCGGGCAACGTATCCGAAAGCCATGCGTCAACGATATTTATGAAGTTGAAAGGGCCGCCGTTTTGCTCAACATAGCCCGTGAAAACCGAATAAAAATTGTTTGTGAAATGCAACATCATACCGGGGAAAATCGAACCCGTATAATACATCATAAGCGCTATGACCAACCCGTCAATAAAAGTATATCCGGTCTGCACGATATTTTGATGCATAAGGCTGAAAAACAACGCCGAAACTATGACGAATCGCCAACCGCTCTCCTTGTATCCGGCATATAACAATCCCCTGTGGGACAACTCCTCAAAGGTAGCGGGCAATACCGCGACAATGACTATCTCACGTATGAGCACGCCTATGCTACCGTAATCCGTGGGCGAAGAGACGTGCGTAAATCCAATCAATTGAAGCGCAAACTGCCAAGCATACGAAAAACCTGACGCGATGACAATGGCACACACGGCGATCGCCGCAGCAAGCAAGAAATCCTTTCCATCGATTTTCCGCACCCCGAAATCCGAAAACATGCGCCCAAGCCCCGTCTGTTCTCTGCGAGCAACGGCAAAATAATAGAGCGCGAGCGGCATTACGCCGAATATCAGAATTTGTACTATACAGGAAAAAAACGTATCGGGGTCCACATTCAAAGCGGAGTATACGTCAAGCGCGGAGGATATACGCAAAAGCAGCGCCATCAACATGACGGCAAAATATATATATCCTACGCTGCTTCGCCTTGTCATAGCAACCCCACTATGAGTGAATAAAGCCAATATACCGATACAAGTCCCAGCGCCAACCACACGCCGAGAAGAGGTTGATTTTTGCCGATCATATCCGCATCGCCGCATTCGACCAGCGCAGAGCCGATACGTCTCCATCCGGCTTTTGTAAATAGCGAAGCTATAAAATCAGCCCACGCTTTAATAGGATTTTTCCTATTCTTTTCCCCTACTGCGTAAATTGTATAATCGTCATAATCAATTCCGCTTGAGATCACTTTAAATTTACTCTTGTTGCCAACTTTATACATCGCATAAAGCAATGTCACAAGCATTAAGAGTCCGATTATGAAGCTTGCTGCGCCCGTCAGCCAATTAAAATAACCCAATTTGAAGTACAGCGCGTCCACCTGCGGCAAATAGGCGGTCAGAGTAATGCTGATAAAATTGTTGAAAAAATGTACAAGAACGCATGCCCAAAGCGAATTGGTGATCGTAAATACCAGCGCAAGCACAATGCCGATGCCGAATTGGTGCACCGTCTGCAACGGATTTGCATGCATTAAACTGAAAAGCAATGCAGACATAAGCACTCCGAAACCCATGCTGCGCGTCCGCAAACCGCTGAATGCGTGCCCTCTCAGCAAAAACTCCTCTCCGAAAGCCGGAAGCGCAGCCATCACAAATAACGAAAGAAAATACACTCCGACGTTGGAATAGTCGGGCATGCCGACTCCGGCGCCGTGGTAATGTATGACGCCCAAAAAAGATGTCCACAAATTTGCCAACGGCAGGAAGGTCAATATTGCCGCTATTGCTATAAACGGCGTAAAAAACAATTGTTTGGCGCTACGTGGTTTGCTCATCCGAGCCACAAATAAGATGTCGGTCCTTCTTATGGCGTCATAGACTACGGCGGCAAGCACAAACGCCACCTGAATGATCGCATAGCCCACCCACGAATATACGCTCATGCCGTCGAACGTCGCCTCGCTGCGCATAAAAACCAATGATAAAAACAGGTTCAAAATACTTCCGGCACAAACGCCCAAAAGATAAATAGAAGCTCCTTCGCCGGCCGTTATCGTCCTTCTGTTCATATTATTTCAAAAACCTCACTGCGTCTGCTTTGATGTGCGATAGCCAACTCGATATCGCTGTTGCCCAGCTGCTCCAATGTATTGCTTACAGCCTCATATGCAAGTTGTTCGGTGTTGTTATTTTCGCTGATATGCCCGAGCACAAGCTGCCTCACTTCGCTTTTGCCGGACAACAGTCCCGCGATTTTTGCGGCGCTGTCATTGGACAGATGCCCGTTGTTTGAAAGTATGCGCGCCTTGAGCGCCGGCGGATATTTGCCGTTTTTAAGCATTTCGACGTCATGATTGGCTTCGAGCAATACGACCTCGCTCTCCCGAATATTTTTCATCACCCCGTGCGTAGGCACTCCTATATCCGTCGCCACGCTGCACCTTGCGTGCCCCACGCTGAAAGTGTATGCCAAAGGATAAATAGCGTCATGCGGTATGCGAAATGGCGTCACCGCTATGTCCCCTACTATAAAACCGGCTTCGAAGTCGTCTACGTCGGCAACGTTTTTCAGTACTCCTTGCCTTATATAAATCTCCTTTTGCGTAAGCGGATGCGCATACACTTGGCAATCCTGTTCCAAACGCGGCAGAGCTTTGATATGATCTATATGTTCATGCGTGACTATCACGCCGTCGAGCATGGACGGCGTCAACCCGAAGTCCTTCAACTCCGTCTTTATCTGCGTATAGGATATGCCGGCATCCACGAGCAATGCCGTAGTATCCGAAAACACGAGCGTGGCGTTCCCCTTGCTACCGCTCGCCAGAGAAACGAGTTTTAGGGACATATTACCTCTTTATTTGAAAACGGGCTCGCGCCCGTTTTAATCAAATATCCCCACCATCGGGTTTTTTGTCTTGTTCATCTTCGATCTTATTAAGTATCACCGAAAACAGTACGGACGTCACAAATATAAGGCCTGTAAGCGCAACCATGATCACAAGCGTCAACCTGCTGTTAGCGTCAAATTTGACTTCCTTATTTACACAACCGAGTATGAGCACAACAAGCACGCTCAAAAATCCTATGCAAGATGTGATGCATACGAGGGGACGAGGATATCTGCCTACGATCAATCCGATCAACGCACAAACGATTATAACCGCCGCCATGGCCGCCGCAACTATGTATAAAATGTAGTTTATATGAGCCACAAAGTTGAACTGAACGCTCTTATCGGCCCAATTCATGATCATACGGATTATATTAAATTCGCCTATACCCCTGGGATCCCCGTCTTTTATAGTATTTTCCATCAGGAAAGATATAATAAACGGCAAAAACATTCCGATGCCGAGCAAAAGCGTGACCGCGGAAAGCAGACGCTCCGCCACGGCTTTCTTCTTTTTCTTTTTACCGTCTGCCGCGCCTGCATTTTCAAACTCAGCCGCTTCATCAAATTCGTCACCGTTGCCTGCCGCCTGTCTGCCGTCGGTACGCAACACGCTACTGTCTTGCGACATATACGGCACAACTGCAAGAGGCACAACGATAGGCTGCAATTGGATCGTATTGTGCTTGGGCGCAATTATCGGCACCGGTCCGCCAGAACCTACTGTGCCAAACATCGTGACGTCGGCGCCGGCGTCGGGAGTGGGCATATTATATGCTTCCGCCTCGAGGATGGCAGTTTCGTCCGGAATCAAATCGTTTCCGACCGGCGGAGCAGCATTTTGATTTGGGGTTTTCTTCGACATAATATATCTCCTTATCTATCGCTCATTTGAGGTAGCCGTACTTCTCTTTGTGTATAAAGGTGCAAATACATGCCACCGTAAAGTATCCCAAGGCCGGTATCAAGAGCCCGAAAAGCTCGCTCGTTTTATAGCCTTTGATAAAGTCTCTAACGAAGTCTATTTTTTCTACGCCGACAGCGGGCGCGCCGACCAGCGTCATGATAAACACCGCTAGCACCGCAAACAGATATATGATGGCGCCGATCATATACTTTTTGGGCTTTATCGCGCCAAACATACCCATGACGGATTTTATAAAATTGACGACAAGCGCTATAATGCCGACAATAAGTATCAACGACGGCACCATGCTTATCCAAATTGCGTTTACTTCCTCACCTTTCCATCCGAGTTTGACCGTGGCCTTAAACGCCTCCACCAAATTGTTCAATGCGCCGAATTGTCTGGGCACATATCTGAAAATAAAATTGTCCAAAAACACGTGCGCGGCGCCCAGTATGTATGGCAACAACACAAGGCAAGAAACAATAAACATCACTATGCCCACGACTAAATTTCTCGAACGCTTGGACCTCTTCCACCTCTTCGAAATGTCCTTCTTCTTGGGTTGGAAGTCTTTTTCGGTGGAAAAACTGCGCTTGAGATCGTCCGACGGTTCGTCGACAACGAGCTGCGGTTCAATGATATAATCCTGTCTGACGGCAGGCATAACGTTTACGCTCCCCCTGTTGAGGGGAGTCGGAGCGAGCCTTATGCCGGCGTCGTCCACATTTCTATTGCGTCTGTTTGTCACTCTTTGCTCTGCCATATATCACTTCTTATCCGAGGGACGTTGTACGGGCTGTTTCATCGGTCGCCTATCGTCCGCCATAGCCGGAGAATACTGCATCAGCGGCTGTTCCTGCGTCACATAGGGCACAAATGCCACAGGCTGAACGATGGGAGGCATTTGCATCTGCATATTGTCATCCTTAGCGGCTGCGTCGCCCGTCCCGAGCCTGGCCTGAGGCACTGCAAACGGAGGATACGGATAGCCGAACGGAGGATACGGATAGCCATAAAACGGACCGGTCGGCGGACCCGAGAAGTCTGCTTGCTCCTTCTTTTCGGGCTCCGTTTGCTCGGGCTCCGGAGGCGCTACGTTATTGCGCGCTTCGGCAAATTCTTCAAACGGAGGCAATTTTTCCTCTTTCAAATCTTCCTCTGGGGGAGCGATTATCTTTATCCTTCTCTTGACGGGAGGACTTTGATTTATTCTCTTCTTGGCAAGCAACAACATTGCTCTTGCCTTGTCTCTTCCGCAATTTATACAACGCGTGACCCCCAGCGGATTTATATTGCCGCACGCCGGGCAAACATACGTCTGGTCTTCGATGTCGTCCTCGTCTATTTGCGAATAAGGATCCGCATAGTAACGAGAGTAATCTTTCAGCGCCGCGGACATCTTTTTCAGCAACGCCACGTCCTCCGCTCCGAATTCGTTTATTTTTGCGCGATATTCTTCAAGAGTCTCCAACTTCTCATTATAGTCGGCTTCGCATTTTTCGCGATATTGCTCCACTTCCGCGAGCGCGTGCGCTCTTTCCTCTTCCGCCTTCTCGCGCTTTGCGGCGATTTCCCTGTCTGCGGCGGCAAGTCTATCCTTCTCCATGCTGTCCACGCGCATTTTAGCTTTGCGAGCATTGAGCAAATCCGCATCGGAATGCGTCTCTCTCTCCACAATGAGTGGCGCTCCGCAACTCACGCAAAATTGCGCTCCGGGCAAGTTTTTGCTGCCGCAAACGGTGCAAACGGGCTTGCGCATGACGGAAAGTATTCCGCCGCATTTTGCGCAATATTTGCTTCCGGCACCGTTTTTTGCGCCGCAAACGGGGCACACCGTCTGGTAGTTGTCCACCACGTCGGCGCCGCAGGTCGGACAGAATGCCTGTCCCGCCTTGACTTCATTACCACAAATTTTACAGATAAACATAAGTCTCCTCTGTCACCTTGCTTTGAAGCTGTCTTTGAGCCCAACAATACTGTTGAATTCGTTACGCTCGTTTCTTTTTATAAAATATCCCTGTCGCAAAAATTGGAATCTCGTATGCACGGGTGCGTCTGCCACAAGCCTTTCCGCCTTGCCGTGAAGCACCGTGAGCGAATTGCGGTTGACCCTGTCCATATAGTCGCCGTCTCCGTCCTCTATGAGATAGTCGAACATATTCAGAGTGACATCGACGCAGTCGGAAGCGTTGACCCAATGTATGGTGCCCTTGACCTTCATATTTGCACCCTCTTCTCCCGATCTCGTGCCTTCGAGGTAGTCGGCATGCACCGCGATTACGTTGCCTTTCGAGTCCGTATCGAAGCCCGTGCACTTAATAATATAAGCGCCCTTCAGTCTGACTATGCCGTCCGGTTTTAAGCGGAAATATTTCGGCGGCGGTTCTACGGAGAAGTCCTCTTGCTCTATGTACAACTCCTTGGAAAAACCGACTTCATGATAGCCTGCGCCCTCTTGCTGCGGATTGTTTTCTATGTACATCTGCTCCGTCTTGCCCTCGGGATAGTTATCTATGACGAGTTTCAGCGGTTTCGTGACGACCATCGCGCGTTGCGCGTGGTTATTGAGGTCCTCTCTCACACAATGCTCGAGTATCGAAATATCCACAAGGCTGTCTGCCTTTGCTACGCCTATGCGAGCGCAAAAATCCTTTATCGACGCAGGAGTGTATCCCCTCTCCCTTATGCCGGACAGCGTAAGCAGACGAGGATCGTCCCATCCCCAAACTATTTTTTCGTCGACAAGCCTCTTTATAAAACGTTTGCTCATGACCGCGTGCGTCAGATTTAGCCTGGCAAACTCTATCTGTCTGGGGCGAGGGTCGAAGCCGCAATTTTCCGTCACCCAATCGTACAACGGACGATGATTTTCAAACTCCAACGAGCAAAGCGAATGGGTAATGCCTTCAACCGCGTCCTCGATGGGATGCGCAAAATCATACATAGGATATATGCACCATTTATTGCCCGTGTGCGGATGGGTAGCATGGCTTATACGATATATGACGGGGTCTCGCATATTTATGTTGGGCGACGCCATATCTATCTTTGCGCGGAGCACCTTTTCGCCGTCCGCAAACTCGCCCGCTCTCATGCGCTCGAACAAATCCAGATTTTCCTCTACGGAGCGATTGCGGTTTGGACTGGGAGTCCCCGGTTCGTTGAAAGTGCCGCGAGTAAGGCTTATCTGTTCCGCGGAAAGGTCGCAAACGTACGCCTTGCCCTCTTTGATCAATTTCACGGCGCATTCGTACATCTTTTCGAAATAGTCGCTGGCATTATAAAGTCCGTCCCATTCGAAACCGAGCCACTTTATGTCCTCTTTTATGGACTCCATGTATTCCACGTCTTCTTTTGCCGGGTTGGTGTCGTCGAAACGCAGATTGCATTTGCCGTGATATCTCTCTTTTATGCCGAAGTTGATGCACAGGGCTTTTGCATGCCCTATGTGCAGATATCCGTTTGGCTCCGGAGGAAAACGAGTGATGATTTCGCTCACCTTGCCCGAGGCAAGCTCCTCGTCAATAATGTCCTCTATGAAGTTTTTCGTGCTGTCGTCCATTTAGCGTTTTTCTCCGCAATTGTAATATAAATTTATCTTCGGCGAGTATATCTCCATAAATTCGCCCTTCTTTTCAAAACCGAATTTACCGAATTCGTCCTCAGTGCCCTCTATCCTCAACTTTATCGGCGCGCCGCCGAGAAGTTTGAAAAACATAGTGTGCAAAAAGAAAGTTTTGTCGTCTTCGTCGACTCCGTCCGCATAACGGATTCGCTCTATCTCGCACACCGGAGCGGCTTCGCGGATTATGCGCATGCGCATCAACGCAACGGGTCTTAAGTCGTCGTACATGACAAAATTGCTGCCACGCGGCTCGCCCGCGATCGAAAGCGCTTCATACGCTTCGCGCAGTTCGTCTCCTACTGCAAACTTCACGGTCAACATAATATAATTTATAATAAAACTAAAGTTGCTCAATGTCAAGGGCAGTTGATATGCAAACTTATGGAAAATAATTTTTATCGCCCCTGCTATTCGAAAAAATTTTCCGTTCTTCCCCTAAATTGGTTATCGCTGCTCAAAACTCAGTCATAAACTACTTCGATAAGGTGCAACCCTTTTGCCGGCAAAGTTTTGCCTACAAGCGTTCTGTCTCCGCTCTCTAGTGCGTGCCGAATGTCTTCCGTCGTGAGCTTCTTCATTCCGCAATATACCAGAGTCCCCGCGATTATTCTCACCATATTGTACAAAAAACCGTTGCCCGTCACGTATATATCCGCAGTACAGTTGAACTCGTCGCCGGTGACAAGATTCAGCAGCATCGGGACGTCTGCAAGCGATTCGTCTTGCTTGGGCATTGGAACGGTCGCCAAAGCTCCCGTAACGATCTTTATTTCATAGACGGTACGAACGGTATTCTTTATTTCGCTACCCGTTGCTTCGAAACATTTGAAGTCGTGCGTTCCCTCTATAATTTTCGCGGCGTCTCTCATAAGGGTGAAATCGAGAGGCACCGAGATATGTTCGTGCGTCCCTTCGAGCATGGGCCTGCGATGCCTGGACAGATATAGCCTATAACAATATGTCTTGCGCTTTGCGCAAAACCGAGCGTTGAAGTTGTCATCGACGGGCTCGCACAACAGCATGCTTACGTCGTCGGGCAGATGAGTATTGACAGCAAACGGTATCTTTTCGGACGGGATCGAAGTTTCGGCGTCAAAATGCACGACCTGTCCCTCCGCATGCACGCCGGCGTCGGTCCTGCCGCTCGCCGTGGCGGAGGTCGGGACTCCGAAAGTCTTTGAAAGCGCAGTTTCCAGCGTTTCCTGCACGCTCAACCCGTTGAGTTGTCTCTGCCAGCCGACATACGCGGCTCCGTTGTATGAAATTACAGCGCGATACCTCATAAAAGTTCTCCGAATATCATCAAATCTATGTCGATGCCTACGGTCTTGAAATAATACCTGTCAAGCAAAATCACAACTGTATAGGACAACAAAAACAGCGCCGCAACCGCGTCGCCCCACCCAAACTTAAGCCTTTTCATCTTGGTGCGCCTGTCGGTGGCATTGTAGCACCTGGCGTCCATCGCAAACGACAACTCGTCCGCACGTCTGAACGAATTGACAAACAGAGGTATCAACACCGGCATCATGGCGCCTATGCGTTTGAAAATATTGCCATGATCTATTGCCGCGCCTCTTGCTTTTTGAGCATTCATTATCTTTTGCGTCTCTTCAAAAAGAGTGGGAACAAAGCGCAAAGCGATGCTCATGATCATCGCGATATCCCTCACCGGCACCTTGATGATCTTAAGCGGAATCATCAATTTTTCAAGCCCGTCGGCAAGCTCTACAGGCGTTGTCGTAAGAGGCAACAGCGAAGCTCCGGAAATAACCAAAACAAGCCTTAAAGCCAGTTTTATCGCAGTATGAACCCCGTTTTTTGTGATCGTAAAGATTTTCCAATGCGCCAAGACCTCTCCGTCTTTTATTACAAAAAGATTGATCGCGGCGCTTATCAAAACTATCAGCAATATACCTCTGACCGACTTCAGCACGGAAACTATGGGAAGCCTTGAAACTATCACTATCGCAAGAAGCACGACGAGAGTAAGCATAAATCCGAAATAACTTTTGATAAAGAAAATAGTTATGACAAAAAGCACCGTAAGCAACAACTTCGTCCGCGGATCGAGTTTATGCACGGGGGAGCCTGTCGGATAGTACTGACCAAAGGCGACGTCTCTAAACATGCGCCCCCTCCTTCAGTGCGGAAAGCGCATCAGCAAGTTCTGTAAGCGACACTATATCGGCGCTTAACGGCACGCCCTTCTGTACCAACGCGTCCGTGATCCTGGCGGCCATAGGCAAGTCCAAGCCGATATCTTTAACCAGCTGTCTGTCTGCAAAAAACTCTTTTGGAGAGCAATCGGCGACCAGTCTTCCGTCACTTATAGCCACGATCCTATCCGCAAGCACAGCTATATCGTCCATATTGTGCGACACGAGAATCACCGTGGGTGAAACCTCTTCATGCAACTTTTTAATAAGCGCGAGTATTTCCTCTCTGCCGATGGGATCAAGTCCGGCAACAGGCTCGTCGAGCACCAAAATTTTGGGTTGCATGGCGATCACTCCGGCAATTGCCACCCTGCGCTTTTCGCCGCCGCTCAGATCAAAAGGACTGCGCGAGGCTATTTTGTCGTAATCGAGCCCGACGACTTCGAGCGCTCTTGCCACTCTTGCATCGATCTCCTCTTTGGACAACTTCATATTTTTGGGACCGAAAGCGATGTCTTTTGCAACGGTATCCGCAAACAGTTGATATTCCGGATATTGGAAAACCATGCCGACTTCGAAGCGCAACTTCTTCAGCGTCGCCCTCTTGGACGCGTCCATCCCGTTGACGAAAACGGAGCTGTGCTTCTTGTCTTGCAACTTGATCAGACCGTTCAAATGCTGTATGAGAGTACTTTTGCCGCTGCCCGTCGCACCGACGACACCGACAAAACTGCCCTCCTCTATCGTGAGATTTATATCTTTCAACGCGTGCTTTTCAAAAGGCGTGCCCGCGGAATAAACAAAATTTAAATTTTTTATTTCAATTGCCGCCATATCTCCTCCGCGAGCTCCTCCTCGTCCGGTACGGACGACGGCATCTCGAACCCCCTGTCCGCAAGCGCCTTTGCAAGTTGCATGACGGGGGGCAATTTAAGTCCGCATGCCTCCAGCAGCCCGGAAGCAAATACCTCTTTGGGCGTCCCGTCTATAGCCAATCTGCCCTTACGCATGGCAAGCACTCTCTTCGCAAATGCGGCCTCCTCCATGTTGTGAGTGATGTTTATCACTGTGATGCCTTGCTCGTTCAATTCTTTTGCAACTTTAAGCACCTCGCGCCTGCCTATGGGGTCAAGCATAGAAGTTGCTTCATCCAAAATCAGTATCTCGGGTCGCATGGCGAGTACGCCCGCAATAGCCACTCGTTGTTTTTGACCGCCGCTGAGCTTGGAAACTGCGCGGTCGGCAAACTCCGTCATGCTTACGGCATCCAGCGCGCTTCGCACCCTGCTTATGATCTCCTCCCTTGGCAAGCCTATATTTTCCGGCCCGAAAGCAACGTCGTCCTCTACGATTGTGGCAACGGTTTGATTGTCGGGATTTTGAAACACCATACCCACACGTTTTCTTATCTCGAATACGTTTTCATCTTTAGACGTTGAAATGCCGTCTATCAAGATCTCTCCTTCGGTAGGCGTGTATAATCCGTTGAGCAGTTTGGCAAGCGTGCTTTTGCCGCTCCCGTTCATCCCGACAAGCGCGACAAACTCGCCCTTCTCCACCGAAAAGGACAAGTTTTTCACCGCTCGCATTCCCACTCCCTCTCTCAAGGGGTAGGCGAACGTGACTTCTTTCACCTCTATCTGCGACATACGAATATTATAGCATAATTCGTAAAATTTGAAAAGCAATCTTGCGACTTGCTTAAATATTGTATATCGATTCGTCCGAAATGCAAAACCGTCAATTGCTTGATAACACAAAAATTAGCACAAAAAGACTTTATATCTATCTTTTGTAATTATTAAACGCTTGTTCGGTAAAATCAGTTTGCCGTAGCCGAAACGCACTTGTCTGCCGACGCTCGCTCCAGCCAAAGAGAATATTTTGTTCCGCCCGAAAGCGTGATGGTAAATGACCCCTCCGATTCCCTCACATACTTCACATCGTCGACTGCATCTATTTCGGTTGCTACAAGTTCGCCTATCTTTATCAACAATTGTTCCATATCAACCTCCGCATACAGGATATCGTCGATCGGCGATCGGGACAACGTAGACTTTTGATAAATTTTGGCATAATTTGCTTACTTTTGTCGCAATTTGTCTATATCTGAAAAATTTAGCGTTTTCGTGTCCTAAATTGTCGCCGTGCGCGACGAACGCAAAAAGCGCTGCATTCGGGCAAATCTTAGGCAAATATTCTAAATTTATTGACTTAATAAATCAATAAAGTTATAATAACTTTAATTGCGCGTGCAAACGCGCGAGAACAACTTAAAAGATAATTATTTGGAGGTTTTTCCCGATATGAAAAAGATGACTATCGACGGTAATACCGCTGCTGCGCACATTGCGTACGCTTTCTCGGATGTGGCGGCGATCTACCCCATCACTCCTTCCTCCCCAATGGCCGAAAACTGCGACGCATGGGCAGGGCAAGGCAGAAAAAACATCTTCGGCAACGTGCTTAAAATTGCCGAAATGCAGTCGGAGGCCGGCGCTGCCGGCGCTGTGCACGGTTCTCTTGCCGCGGGCGCTCTGACCAGCACTTTCACTGCAAGCCAAGGTCTGTTGCTGATGATCCCCAACATGTATAAGATCGCCGGCGAACTGTTGCCGTCCGTATTTCATGTTTCGGCAAGAAGCGTTGCCGGTCATGCGCTCAACATCTTCGGCGACCATTCCGACGTCATGGCTTGCCGTCAGACCGGCTTTGCGATGCTGGCGTCAAACAGCGTGCAGGAAGTCATGGATCTGTCGCTTGTCGCACATCTTTCCACATTGGAGTCAAGCGTACCTTTCCTCAGTTTCTTCGACGGCTTCCGCACATCGCATGAGGTCGACAAGATCGACGCCATCGAATATGACGAAATAAAGAAACTCGTCAACTTCAAAAAGGTGGACGAATTCCGTGCGCGCGCGCTCAATCCCGAGCATCCGCATCAACAGGGCACAGCGCAAAACCCCGATATATACTTCCAAAACAGAGAGGCTTCCAATAAGTTTTATGATAGAGTTCCCACCATCGTACAAGAGCAGATGGACAAAGTGTCCGCGCTCACGGGCAGGAAATATCACCTCGTCGACTACTACGGCGCAAGCGACGCGGATCGCGTCATCGTCATAATGGGCAGCGGCGCGGAAGCCTGTGAAGAGACCGTTGATTATCTCAATGCAAGAGGCAACAAAGTCGGACTTATCAAAGTAAGGCTCTATCGTCCCTTCCCCACCGAGGCTTTTGTCAAGGCAATACCGTCAACCGTAAAGTGCATCACCGTCATGGACAGGACAAAGGAACCCGGCGCGCAAGGCGAGCCGCTCTATCTTGACGTTGTTTCTGCGATGAACGAGATGGGCGTAAAAAAGCAAGTGCTTTGCGGTCGCTACGGACTCGGCAGCAAGGAGTTCAATCCCTCCATGGTCAATGCTATTTATAAAAATATGAACGGCGAGATGAAAGACCGCTTCACCGTCGGCATCACCGATGACGTCACCAATCATTCTCTCGAAGTTACGGAAAAAATCGACGCTGCCGACGCAAGCGCCATTTCATGCAAATTCTACGGACTCGGAAGCGACGGCACTGTCGGCGCAAACAAAAACTCAATAAAAATTATCGGCGATCACACCGACAAATACGCGCAAGCATATTTTGCATACGATTCCAAAAAATCCGGCGGCATTACAATTTCACATCTGCGCTTCTCCGACAGACCCATTCGCAGCACGTATCTCATCGACCAAGCAGACTTTGTGGCATGCCACAACGAGTCATATGTTTTGCGTTACGACATGCTCAGCGACCTCAAGGAGGGCGGTACATTCCTGCTCAACTCACAATGGGCTCCCGAAGAGATGGATGTCAAACTTCCTGCCGCGATGAAAAATATGATCGCCAAAAAGCACATCAAGTTCTACACCCTCGACGGACTTAAAGTTATCACGGAAATAGGTGCGAAAAAGGGCGTAAACACCGTCATGCAAGCTGCCTTCTTCAAACTTGCCAACGTCATCCCCTATGAGGACGCGGAGCGCTATATGAAGGAGATGATCAAAAAATCCTACGGCAGCAAGGGCGACGCCATCGTCGAAATGAACTACAAGTGCGTTGACAACGCCATAGCGCAACTCAAAGAGGTCAAGTACCCGGCAAGTTGGGAGACTACTACAATGGGTGCGGAGCCTCTTGCAGTGCCCGATGACGAATATTTCAAGGCATTCATCGCTCCCATCACGGCTCAAGAAGGCGACAAACTGCCCGTATCCGCTTTCGACCCCAGAGGCATTGTCCCGACGGGTACGACAAAGTTCGAAAAACGCGGCATCGCAGTCAACGTCCCGAGGTGGTTGCCCGACAAATGCATACAGTGCAACCAATGCGCACTTGTATGTCCGCATGCCACTATCCGTCCCACGCTCGCGACCGATGAGGAGCTCGCTTCGAAACCCGAGAGTTTCGTCACAAAGCCGGCAACCGGATTTAAAGGCTACAACTTCCGTATGCAGGTCAGCCCCTATGACTGCACAGGGTGCTCCAACTGCGTAGCTGTATGCCCGGCAAAAGAGAAGGCACTTGAGATGATACCTCTCGACGAATCCATTAAAGAAGAAGCAACAAACTGGGAATATGCGGCCTCGCTTGGCGAAACAAGCGCGCCGATCAAGACGATCAATGTCAAAAACAGCCAATTCAAAAAGCCTTTGTTTGAGTTTTCGGGCGCATGCGCCGGCTGCGGCGAAACCCCATATGTCAAACTTATGACTCAATTGTTCGGCGACAGGATGCTCATTGCCAACGCTACCGGTTGCTCATCCATTTACGGCGGCAGCGCTCCTACCTGTCCCTACACCGTCAACGACAAAGGTCACGGTCCGGCATGGGCAAATTCGCTGTTTGAAGATAATGCGGAATTCGGCTACGGCATGCACCTCGCATATGAGACGAGGAGAAACGTTATCGTAAATATGATAAACGATTTGCTCGTCGCAAACAAGACCTCCGAAGCATTCGCTCAGGCACTCAACAATTGGCTCGAGGGCAAAGATGACGCCGCAAGATCTCAGGAAGCCGCCGCTCAAATACTTGCGCTCATCGACGACGAAAAGAAAAATGCGGACGAGGATAAACTTGCCATACTTGAGCGCATAGAAGCTGCAAAAGATTGCCTCGTCAAAAAGTCCATATGGATCGTCGGCGGAGACGGCTGGGCATATGACATAGGCTATAACGGCGTCGACCACGTGCTTGCAAGCGGCGAGGATGTAAATATTCTCGTACTTGACACAGAGGTTTACTCCAATACGGGCGGACAAGCGTCCAAGTCCACTCCTACGGGCGCGATCGCCAAATTCGCCGCTACGGGCAAGCGCACAAAGAAGAAAGATCTTGCCCTGTTAGCAATGGACTACGGTTACGTATATGTGGCGCAGGTCTCAATGGGCGCCGACAAGAATCAAGTCGTAAAAGCCTTTGCAGAAGCGGAGGCGTATCACGGCCCGTCAATCATCATCGCCTATGCGCCCTGCATCAACCATGGCATAAAAGGCGGCATGGACAACTCTCAACTCGAGATGAAGAAGGCAGTGGATTGCGGATATTGGCAACTCTTCCGCTACAATCCGGAGTTGGTCGGATCCGACAAGAGCCCTCTGGCCATCGACAGCAAGGAGCCTACGGCAGATTATCAAGCCTTCCTTATGAACGAAACTCGCTATGCGTCACTTGCGAAACTCAATCCCGAGGCGGCAAAAGTGCTGTTCGCCAAAAACGAGGAAGACGCAGCCAAAAAGCGCGCTTTCTACATCAAAAAAGCAGCCTCTTACAAAGACTGATCGCAACAGCATGAAAAGCGACACGACTTCGGTCGTGTCGCTTTTTTATTTATAGTCCAAAAAATCACAAACTTTTTAATTATTCTACTTGATACAGATACGATTTGATAATACAATAATTGGTGGTAATCGCTATTGCTGTCAGCGGACAAAGCAACGGACAAAATGTCCGTTGCAATAAATGGATTTCAACATGAACTTAGTCGATTGAAGAGTTTTATTTGTAGGAGGCAGTTATGGAAGAGTTGCTTAAAAAGATTGGCGAACTGTTATTGACAAACGTCAATGAGATCACAGACATCAAATACGTCGATGAAAAACTCGGAGCTATGTTTTATATTTACTTAGACAACGGCAAGAAAGTTTTGCTCAGCCTTGTGGACAGTAAACTTTGATATACTTGAAAAGAGAGCGAGTAAATTCGCTCTCTTTTTAATTGATTCTACATATGGCGGTTCAGACCTGCTCTTCTATCTTAAGAGTGGGCAAACTGCCTTCCTCTTGCGTCCAGACATCCTTACTGAAACCGAGTTTTGCGGAAACATCGTCATCGCCGAGCACAAATTGCACATTTTTGAAGTCTGCGGTAGTAGCAGCCGTGCCTCTGACGGTCGCCTTGAAGGTCTCATCGTATTCGGGCACATAGTCGTCCCCTGCATCCGACGGACGCGGCAGTTGTACACGCTCATATTTAATGCCGTTCAACTTCATCTCAACGTCGGTAGCGTAATATACCGCATTGTTGACTGTGGATTGCGTGCCTGCGCTGTTTTTTTCCATAGTGCCGAACAACTGTCCGATGTTGTTTACGCCGTTTTCATTGACGACGTTTATGGTCATCAGTGAGAAAAGCGTAGAGAGTTTGCTTTGATTGTTCCTGCCGGCTATGCCTCCCACATACAGCTTTATGTTTTTCAAAGTTTTCTCAACTTCGACGGAGATTTTGCCATCGCTGTAGCAATAATTTATCGCGCCTATGCCTCTCGTTTGTGAGCTTATCCTGTCAATTGAACTGCTGCTGTTGCTTCCAACAAGTCCGCCGACGGACACAAGACTGCCAATGCCGTCCTTGATAGTGTCGTTGGAGACTACCTTTACGAAAAGTTCCGCATAACAATAGCTGTTTATGACCGTGCCCTCGTTGTGTCCTATCATACCGCCTATGCAAACCTGTTGCGACAGCGTACCTCCAACTTCGGCCGGTTTGGTCTCATTGCAAAGAATCGCATTGGCGCTGCACTGCCCTACGGTGCCGTTGAGATTGGTCGCACAAATCCCCCCGAAGAAGAATGCCCTGGGGCTGCTGGCTCCGCTTACGGAGATCTCCGCTCTGCTCATATTGATATTGCCGCTGTTTTCGCCGACTATGCCTCCTATTTTAGCGGCCGTATTATTTCCGGTGCAAGCGACTGTGAAATCGTTGATGGAGACCTTACAGGTGTCCGTTATCACCGCATATGCGTTTTGCCTGCCGGCGATGCCTCCGAACGCTATACTTTCAAGGTTTGCCGTTATCGAAGCAGCCGTAAAACTGCTTCTCGAAATTCTGCCTCCGTTACCTTCCGCGACGCCGCTGTTAAGCGCGGCAACGCCTCCGAAAATGATGTCGGCGCCATCATAATTCAGTTCGATCGCCTGTGTATATTTGACGTCGCAGTTGACTATTTCGCCGCTGTTTTGAGTAACTACGGCAGCCATATACACGACCTCCGCGTATTTTCCGTCATTGCCTACGCCTGTCTTCAGGCCTATATTTTCGAAGTCAAGATTGATTATCCTGCCTTCCACATAGCCGAATACCGAAGCATGCGTCTCATTACCGAAAACTCCGCCGCTCAACTTATGCTTGCCTGTCAAAGTCGAATCGCCGCCGGAATAAATTCCGCCGTCTATAATACCCATAAAGCGGTTGTCCGCGTCGAAAAGGGGCTCATACTCCGTGCTGCCGAAATCAATATCCGAGTCTATAAAGAGTTTGGAATTCAGCAATTCTTCTCTTTCGGCTTCTACTATGCTAGGATTATGGAGTTGATTGTAAAAATTATCGTAATCAGTAAGACCGCCGATATGCATGTTTTTTACCCACTTGGCATACACCTTAAGCGTTTTCACCGCAAAATAATTGTCGACGGCGCCCGTGACGTCCATAAGATCGGTACCGTTTACGCCATCCTCCGCAAACACAAATTTGTGATTTGTGAATACCGGCTCGTCATTTTCGTCCTTAGATTCTAAGACATAGTACCAATGGCTGAATGAGTGCTCGGCGTCCAACGTAGGTTCACTCGGGGCGTCTGTGATGTCAAAGTTATCGCCGATGATTATTTCCTTCGTATCGACTTTATTTCCCTCTTCGCCATTATAAAACTCCACGGTGACCTTAGGCAGATTGGATTTAAGCATGGGGTAGATAGTAAGCGGATGCGTGAGCGTATATGTGGAAATTGCCCTCGCATTTGACGATTCCGCTTCGGGAATGCGCGTGAGCTGAACGGGGATAAGCAAAGGATCGCCGTTTACGTCGTTTTCGATTTCGCCGTCCTCGTCACGCTTTTCGGTCATGTAATACCAAAACATAAACTTTTCGCCGTCTTTAACGGTAGCATTATTGAAGTAGTTGGAAGAAGAATTAAATGTATTTTTAAGCGTTGTAGTGCTTTCATTCAAATCAGCCGCTCCGAGCGTTATAAAACCCTCTTCATACCCGTCCTCATCAATGGAGTAAGTGCCGTCCTCATTGTAGATAAGTTTGCCTCTTAAATTGACGGTATGCTTATACTCTCTCGCTCTGAATTTTGCCGTCAGCGTAATATTGGAAGTCACCGTAGCATGCTCAAAATCAAACAAATCGGAAATATTGTTTGTCGCAGACCAACCGACAAATTCATATCCGGCCTTGAGCGGTATAAGCTCGTTGCCGTCGCCGTCTTTGGGCGCGCTTATTGTGGAACCGTGCTCCACCCCCGTAATGGGAGGCACGGTCATTTGAGTAGTGGTGTTGAAAGTTACGGTGTATTTTGCGCGAGTATAATTGTTTGGTCCGTCGCCATCGACGTTGGGATCATAAACGCATGCGACAAGCGTTGCTGCAAGTAAACTCATGAGCAACACAGTCAAAACCGTCATAAGTATTTTTTTCATATAAACTCCCAATGCGCGCATACTGCGTGATATAAAGTAGTATACATTAAGTTGCAAATTATATTAACATAAAACGCGCGCTTAATCAACAGAAAATGTGCTCTTCGATTAAATTAAACTCATTTTATGACTCTTCGGCACAGCCGCAATAAGCCGAAAGCAACGCATCCATGCTATCGTTTACGCTCGCTTTCGCGTTCGGATCGAACGAATTGATATAGCTCGCAAGCCAAAACTTTACGGAAGAGGAATCGCTTGATTTGATCTCGTCCAAACTCACTTCGCCCATATATAACGCGCCTAGTTCGCTTGTAGCCGTCGCTCCCCATTGTCGGCGCAACTCCTGATCGTCGCAAGCTACATAAATCCTTACTTTATCTCCAGATTTTGCTTCATAAAGTTCGCTTATTGATGAAATATCCAATTTTTTCGGCGCAACTTCATTATGAACATCTTCTATGAAATACCCATCCGCAATAAGCCCCTTGGCAGTAATGGCATAGCGCTCGGAACCGCCCACGGATCTTATTATCTCTATGCGAACATAGCAGCCTTTCGCCGCCCTTGCCTCGTCCGTAAGCCACATCGCCGAAAGAGTTATCGCTACCGCCAAAAGCAATATAAGCACCATGGTCAGCAGCCTTATCGCCATGCTCTTTCTGAAAGCCTGTACGGGCGTCTCACCCGTGAGCAGTTTATTTACGGGAGCCTTGCGCGCGCGTTCCAACACGTCGGGCACACGCACATCGCCGTGCTCTTTTTTCAGCTTTTCCGTTATATCTTTAAGCTTCATCTTCGCCCTCCGTTTGCAATGCCCTTTTAAGTTTGGAAAGGGCGTTTTGATATGTCCACAGTACAGTGCCGAGTGGTTTGTCCAAAAGCTCGGCGATTTCGCGATGTTTAAATCCGACAATGACGTGCAACGTAACGATTTGCCTCTCTATATCGTTTAAAATACTGTTCATAAGAGCGATAGTGGGCGCTCCCGTCTCATTGATCGTGTATGCGCCGAATTTCGCAGTAGGATCCTCCATATCCGAAGGAGCCTCGCGACGCTGTCTGGCAAGTTCATTAAGCGTGGCGTTTTTTGCGATGGTGTACAGCCAAGCGTACGCGTTCGAGCCCGCTCTGTAAGACGCAATTGTTGTCCTGAGTCTTATATATGCGGTCTGCATCATATCCTCGGCGGTATGATAATTGCGGCAAATAGACAAAATGAAAGCAAACAGCCCACGACGCGTCTCGTTGTAGATTTCCTCAAACGCTTGCTCGTCGCCCTGCTGGAGCTGCAACATTTTTTTGTCAAGTTCTTGCCTGGTCATAAATTTATTTTACCACAGCTTGTCATTTTAGACAATATCAACTTTGTTTATGGCGCTTCGTATGCGAAACCTTAACAAAAATTTATTTTTCTTTATAATAAGTCTATTCACTTTTTTTCTCTTCGGTGTTATAATATTCAAATCAAAGAGGTTGGCAATGACGCGCAAAAGGATCACATCGGTTATATTTGCCATTATGCTCGCGGCGTTGTTATGCGCCGTACTTTCCGCATGCGATCACAGCCTTGCCAACGAAACTCCGAGCCGCCTTGACGAGCCTGTTCCGACGGCGTTTATCGCATATGACATCAATCCGTCCGTCGAGTTTGTCGTCGACCAATACGGCACCGTAGTCAGTGCCGCCGGCGAAAACGAGGACGCCAGACTGTTGCTATGGAGCGAGTCGGGCATAGTCGGCACAAAACTGCCCGTCGCCACTGCTCGCATCCTCGAACTCAGCTCGGAATACGGTTTTCTTCCCGAAAATGACGCCGCGATAGGAGTGACGATATACGGGGACAACGACGGAAAATTCGGTAAACAGATAAACGATTCCATAAAGCAATTTTCGGGCAATATCGATGCGGTCTTCGACAGAAATCTGGAACTTGACGCATTGGGCGGCGATGATATACAAAAGATAACAGCAAGGCTCAGTAAGTATGACGCATTCGCCGACTTGGACTATATCGCCGACCTTCAAAGCGCACAACTTTTTGAAAAAATAAAACAAATTCAAAGCGATGCGCAAAATAAACTCGGCGCTGTATACAATATCGCGATCTCCGAGGCAAAAAGCGCCTATTCTACGGCACTGCAAGGAATAGACGACGCGCTCATTTTAAATTATACGCTTATAAAAGCCGGACAAAACTTTTTCGACTTCACGGAATATATGGGAAAGTCCTTACACGCCGGGCTGTACATGCTTTCACATAGCGCGGAATTGGCGCTCGAGCATTATTTGGAACTTGCGACAGAGTATCTTAAAGATCCCGTCATCACGAGAGACGATCTTAAGGCTATTTACGACAATCTGTCCGCATGGCTGAAATGTGGGTTTGAGGACTTCGCCGCGCGCTTCGACGACATCGACGAACTTGCTCTTTCCAAAGTCACTGCATATCTCAACAGAGTCTATCTCAAACTGGAAGAGCGCGAGTGCGCCGACTTTGTGCACGCATATAAAGATTCGATGGCGGCCCTCAAACCTTCGATTGAGAGTCTTGCCGACCGATACGATCTCAATAAAAGAATTTGGGACTCCACAGAAAAGGTATGCGATTATTTGAACAACGACATGCATACCGCCATCGGATTGCTTTTCGGCAAACTTGACGAATTGGGGTTGACGGCTCTCGACCTTTCCGACATGCATAACGTTCAAGCTGCAATTGTAAGAGTACGCGCTTTCAAAGAAAATGAGTATTCAAGATTAAATTTGAGCGCTGACGATCTGGCCGAGATAGAAGATATGAAACAGACCGTTTCGGACGCCTTCGAAAAGGTCAAACTCGCTTACGAACGCGCTGCCGCAGAGGCACGTAAAAACGCCGCCGACTTCTATGAACAGGCAAAAGCCGCGCTGACGCGTCGCTGAATATGCGTTAAATATAAAAGCAGGCTTGCGCCTGCTTTTATTATATTCAGATTGCCACGCCACGGAAATAGATCACTCGCTCTCCCTCGTTCAGCGGAAATTCAAGAGCAGGATTTTGCGCCATTATGTCCTCCGGCATAGCGGTCAGCGCCTTGCACAAATCAAGCAACTCGTCACCGCCCCTGGCAATATACATTGACAAAGCCGAGGTGTTTTGCGGCTTTTCCTCCCCTACTTCGACGCCGCTTATGTAGGACAGCGTCATGTCGCTTGTTCCGTAAGCCTCGACGCCGAGTCTCATCTCTATTTCGAATTCGCGCTCCCTTACGACTTTTGCATCGATTTTTTCAACGCAACACTTTACGCACACATTGCGCGAAAAGGGTTTTTCGCTCGATATCGACAATGCAAACGGGATTTCCGTGCGCACCGAATTGTATCCGTTTTCATCCGTATAAATGATGTCTGTATTCACAATACCTTCAACCGCTAGTTTGCCATCATCGTCCACATAGGCTTTTGACGTATAGCATCCGGCATACGGCAGCGCGTTTATCTCTGCCGCAGCGGCGCGATTGTCCCCAAGCATCGCGGTGCCGGTAACGGTCTCGGCAAAATATCCTTGGCCGTCGAAGCATGTGTAATTTGCCTCATCGCGATTTAAAGTCACCTCATTGGTCAGCATAAAGATGTCGTCTATCACTTCAACTTCGGCGCACCTGAACGCCTGCACCTTAAACTGTATCTCCCCCTCTATTCTGATGACATTGTCGTCCGTCACGCCTTGCAATATGATTTTGCTCGATTTGACGCTTGCCTGCACGCCTATTTTATCCGTAGCCTCCACACCGTCCAAGTTTAACTCTTCCTCTATATCAACGGCAAAGCGCGTCTGCTTTATTTCTCCGCCCTCAACATATGTCACGGTCGAATACACGGTCGCCGATGCCATGACTCCGCCGTCCGTCGCCTTTGCACGCTTGACGACGACGTTGGTGCTCATGCCCAAAACGTTGCCGATCTCGCCGCCGACTTCATGCTCGTCGTCAAAGGGCGCGACGGTAGTCTTCGAGGCAATAAAAGAAGGCAAATACATCTTTTTGGTGTTTTTATAGCATTCGTCCGCGCCAACAAGCGCGCTTATTTCTTCCCTGCGTATGGCGCTGACACTCACTTCGAGTACGCTTGAAAGTTTAAGTCCGTCATTTGCTTGCACATCCGACTCCACAACCTTTATATCGGCGCTGACGTTGTCCGCCGCAGAAAAATCGCCGTCTGTTTTGACGGTGAAATCCGCGTTGTAATCCACCCCTTTGGGGTTGCCGTCCCTGTCCAGATAGGTGAGGCGGAAATTCGTCCTGCCCGTCACCTGCGCATATCCGTCATACGCCTCTATGGTAGTACAACGCGCGTCTACAGCCAGAGAGAGCACCTTGGCAATGTTTTGCATATCGATGCCCGGGGGCGAAAATTCCACGACCCTCTCCACCGAGGGCGCAATATAAAATTTGCTCGCACTAAAGTTGTCAAAATCGAACATAGGCTCCTCCATATCGGTTTAATTTATGACGCTGCCCTCACGATTATGACTATGTTTGAAAATATAAATAAAACAGCCCTTTTCGGGGCTGCTTTAATATATTTGATTTATTACTTTTTGTTGTTTTCGAATGCGCCGATTTTTTCGATAACTCTGAGCACGATGTCCAACCCAAGCCCCACCGTTTCGCTATCAAAGCGATCGGGAGTGTCGTACAAAGTGTGATAATAATCAGTCATAGTCGGATTTTGTGCGGCAATCGTGATGCTTCTCACGCCCGCCTTTTGGAACGGCGTCGAATCGCATCCGCCGACGGGGTTTACAATTCTGCCGGGATTTTTTATGCCTGCGTCTATCATTGCCTCGTTAAGCATGCCCTCCAGAGTCTTGTCGAAATGGGGGCATAGCCACGCGTCGCCGTAAATGACCTCAAAGTAGTCTCTGTCCGCGATGGAATCCACGTTTATATGCCACGCGTTCTCAAGCATTCCGTCATCTTTATGCTTGCGCACGAAATTTATCGATCCTCTCAAGCCGGCCTCTTCCGCGCCGCAGTTGAAATCGACAACGCGACATCCCTTGGGCAATTTGTCGGGATTGTCCTTAAAATATTTGACAGCTTCGTATGCGATTGCGACGCCCGTAGCGTTGTCCATCGCTCCGGGGGAAGCTACGCGAGGATTTTTTTCATTATACAGCGTCAACAAAAACGCACCCAATATCATAAACGGCATTGCATAAAGCGCCGAATAAAAATAATAATCGTAAAATGCGCTTGTCGCATTCGAAACCGTCTCTCCCTCGCCGTAATGTATGCACATCACAAGCGCAAAAGCAATATACACCGCGATACATATCAAAATGGAAAATACCGCGCCGATACCCAATTTGGAAAATATCCCGACTTGATGAAGTTTTGTCCTTGCGGCGCTGTGTTTCAGCGTCCAACTTGTATCGGTATGTCCGGAAAGATAGACCGTATACTCGTATTTCCCGTCCTCTGGCACCAGTTCCGCATAGGAATTTTGTGATTTTTCCTGCTTAAACGCCCAATCGAAAAATGTGGAATATTTGAATACGCTGCCGATCATCCACACAAGAAATGTAGTCACAAAAAACACGTCGACGTACATTATAACAAGCGTAGCTCTGAAAGCAATGTCGCTGAGTAAGAGCGCAATGAGCAACAAAATACCCCCGGCAATTGCGCACCAGCCGACATTCGGCAATCCGCCTATAGAGCCGCGAGGCGCGAAAATAAACGGTTCGCGCTTTGGTTTGAGCCCTATCTGCTCTATTTTTTCGCACATGTAATCGTGAAATTTGTCCTCACCCTCCGTGCCCGGCACGCGCGGACCTATTACGTTTGCGGCGTGCTCGACAATACTGTACGCCTCTTCCGCATATTCGCGCAATTCCTCTCGCATTTTCGGGAAATCCGCATCTGCAACTTTGTTTTTACTCATAATTGACCCCATAAATTTAATAATGGGCAACAGGAGCTCTGCTGCCCATCACAAATATATTACATTATAAACCCTCGATTATGCAATACAAAATTTCAATTGAATTGCATTTATTTTTCTATACGCTCGATTCCGCCCATATATTTGCGCAACACTTCGGGCACCGTCACGCTGCCGTCCGCATTTTGAAATTGCTCCACGATTGCCGGAATAAGCCTTGACGTCGCAAGTCCGCTGCCGTTCAGCGTATGCACATATTGCGGTCTGCCCGTCTTTATGTCGCGATAGCGCGTATTGTTGCGGCGCGCCTGGTAGTCGTTGGCGTTGCTTACCGATGAACATTCCTTATAAATGCCCATCGAAGGGATCCACACCTCGACGTCATATGTCCTCGCCATTGACGCGGAGCAATCTCCCGCAGCCAGTTTGCTGACTCTGAAGTGCAATCCGAGCTTTTCGACAAGTCCGGCGGCCTTTTCGACCAATTCTTCAAAAGCCTCCATGCTGTGCTCGGGATGAGCATATTGAACCATTTCTATTTTGTTGAATTGATGGCCTCTGATCATGCCGCGCTCTTCTGCGCGTGCAGACCCGGCTTCCTTCCTGAAGCAAGGGGAGTATGCGAAAAATTTCATAGGCAACTTTGCCTCGTCGATGATTTCGCCGGCATACATATTTACGAGCGCCGTCTCCGCTGTGGGAAGCATAAAGCGATTGCGCTTTCTGTCCTCATCGCAATCGAGCCAATATACCTCGTCGCTGAATTTCGGGAATTGACCGGCGCCGAATCCGCAATCATAGCCCAATTGATAGGGCGGTAAAATAAACTCGTAGCCGTCCTTCAAGTGTTCGTCAATAAAAAAGTTGAGCAATGCCCATTCGAGCCTCGCGCCCAAGCCGCGATATATCCAAAAACCGTTTCCGCTCAATTTCACGCCGCGCTCGTAGTCAATGAGCCCCAGATCCGTGCACATATCCACATGATTTTTCGGGGTAAAATCAAATTTTGGAGGCTCTCCGACAACCTTGACTACCTTGTTGTTTTCCTTTTCTCCCGGCAACAGATCGTCGTCGGGAATATTCGGAATAGCCGCCAACGCGGAATTGATATTTTCTATAAGTTCGTTTATCTTTGCATCGCTGTCCGCAATTTGTTCGCCGAGTTTACGCATCTCTTCGAAAATGGGCTCCACCGGCTGACCGGCGCGCTTGAGCACGGGTATCTGTCCCGAAACCTTGTTCTTTTGCGCCTTGAGTCTCTCCACGTCGGTAATGAGCGACTTCCTCATATCGTCCCATGCTATGATTTGGGTAAAATCTGCCTTGTACCCTTTCTTTGCAAGTGCGTCCACGACGGCTTGCGGATTGTTGCGTATTCTTATTAAATCAAGCATATTCTACTCCGTTGCGCTTTGCGCAATTTTATTTTTACGAGGTTTATGCCTCCGTTTTTATAATATAAACATCTTTTTATGCGATTATATTGACAAGTCTGCCGGGGACCACGATCACCTTTTTTACTTCTTTCAATTGGCTTTGGACCGCTTGTACGGCGGCTTGTTCTATCTCCTGCCTCGAGGCCTCCGCCGGCACCGTAATTTTTGCTCGCATCTTCGAGTTTATTTGCACGGCAAGCTCGATCTCTTCACGCCTGGCGGCGTTTTCGTCGTATTGAGGATAAGATTGATTGAACACGGAATAGTCCTGCCCCAACATCTCCCAAAGTTCCTCCGCAAAGTGAGGAGCAAACGGCGCGAGCAACTTCACGAGATCTTTCGCGCAATCTCTGTACAACTCGTTCTTCTTTGCGACAGCGCCTTCGTATGCATACATTGCATTGACAAGTTCCATCAACCTCGCGACCGCCGTATTGAAGCTAAAATGTTCGAGGTCGTTTGTGACGCTCTTTATTGTGTTATGGCGCACGCGATTGAGCTCTTTCTCATCTTTGCCCAAAGAACCTTGGTCAAACGCGACCTCGTAGCATTTCTTAACTATGCGCTCTATTCTGTCGAAAAATCTGTTTACCGACTCAACGCCGCTATCGTTCCAAGGACCGCCCTCGACATAGTTGAAGCCGAACATCAAATATACTCTGAAAACATCCGCGCCGTACTTTGCGATGTTGTCATCCGGCGAGACTATATTCCCACGCGATTTGCTCATTTTATTGCCGTCGGGGCCCAAGATCATACCTTGATGTACGAGAGATAAAAATGGCTCGTCGAAATCCAGATATCCCATATCCCTAAGCGCTTTCGTGAAGAACCGGGCATACAGCAAATGCATGCATGCATGCTCCGCGCCGCCGACATACTTATCAACGGGCAACATTTTGTTTATCCAATCGCTGTCAAACGGTTTTTGTGTATTTT